>NZ_JADEXY010000026.1 GCF_015206885.1 Microcystis aeruginosa LEGE 91341
CTCATCATTAAGATAACTGCTCTAAGTAGCTGGTTATAATTAAATTAAAAATGGATTTTAGGTTCGATCCCCCCTGCCCCCCTTGATAAGGGGGGTGCCGATCCCCCCTTAGTCCCCCCTTAATAAGGGGGGATCTGATAATTTTTAACGCCTACCTACTTAACATCTCTATTTTGGCTTTGTTGGTTGCCATCGAGAAATTAAGCGAGAATCCCGACCATATTAAGCGGATTTCGCCGATAGCATATCTCGAAAAGAACGCCATCCTAAGTCTGATATAGCACGGGATAGCTTACGGTTTTAACCATTCCTGATGTGTTGAAATCTTCTAGAACTATCGTAGTGAAAAAGCCAATTAGGCAAGGGATTCTCCCACTTCTAAGAGGGGACAAAAGGGAAAATAGGGAGAAACCGTCCAACGATAGAATTTTTTGCTGCTGGTGGACTGAAGATTAAAACGCAGGGAAACAAAGGGGAAAAAGGGAGATACGGAACAATTCCAACTGAAAGCCGGCTTAGAAGTGGTGTTATCGCCCTGCAAAGACCAAGCGGGGTATTGAAAAACCTCGCGGACGAGGGATTTTCCTTCATCGGTAACTTGGGCGCAGCTGCGATCAATGCCCGAAACTAAACAGAGACTATTACTGACACAATTATCATTAGAAGCCACGATCAGGAGATCTTCCCCGGTGGTGGTTAGTTCAAAAGCGATAAAATCTCCACCTTGCCAACGACTAAGGACTTGTCCTTGGGCATTCTGGTAGATAGCGATGCAGTTTTCGGGATCGAGAAGACGATTACTATCGGGATCTAAGTAACCGCAAACCTTGCCCATCAGACGAGTTCCATCCTGAAACCCATACACCCAATCAAAGGTATCGGTTTTAGCAGCCCTTTGATTGTTTTTGTTGACCAATAGTAATCGATCGCTGATCACGGTTAAATTCTCAATAAAACTAAGCTCCCTTTAATAACAAAGGTATCACTAAATACCAATGTCCCAAGGAAAAGATTTATTAAGTTGAACTTCTTGTCCGGCTGGGAGAGTGAACTGGTCAACTTAAATCAAGGCCAAAACCTGCTATCTTATGGGGAGACAAAAATTATCTAGATCTTGTTTTAGCGAGTGGTAGTAAGGGCATGGCGTACAAGCGGGTATTATTAAAACTGAGTGGGGAGGCCCTGATGGGCAATCTCGGCTATGGGATCGACCCGATGGTGGTTTCCGCTATCGCTCAGGAAATCTCCGAAGTGGTTGACCAAGGCATCCAATTGGCGATCGTGGTCGGTGGGGGCAATATTTTTCGCGGGGTGAAAGCCGCCTCGGCTGGGATGGATCGGGCCACGGCCGATTATATTGGTATGATAGCAACAGTCATGAACGCCATGACCTTGCAGGATGCCCTAGAACGAGCGCAAGTACCGACTAGGGTATTAACGGCCATTGCGATGCAGGAATTAGCTGAACCCTACATCCGCCGGCGGGCAATCCGTCATCTGGAAAAAGGTCGGGTGGTGGTTTTCGGTGCGGGATCGGGTAATCCTTTCTTTACCACCGATACCACAGCAGCCCTGCGCGCTGCCGAAATCGACGCGGAAGTGGTGTTTAAAGCGACGAAAGTGGATGGGGTTTATGATTCCGATCCCTCTCACAATCCTAACGCGCGACGCTTTCAAAGTCTCACCTACGGTCATGTGCTGACCCATGATCTGCGGGTGATGGATGGAACTGCGATCGCTCTGTGCAAGGAAAATAATATCCCGATAGTCGTTTTCGATCTATCGGTAGCAGGTAATATTGTTCGCGCTGTCAAAGGTGAACCCGTTGGAACATTGGTAGGAGGATTCTGTGAAGTTAGCTGAAGTTCAAGACCATATGCAGAAAACCGTCGAATCGACCCAGAGAGCTTTTAATACGATTCGTACCGGCCGGGCAAATGCTTCTCTTTTAGATCGGATCGTGGTGGAGTATTATGGCATGGAAACTCCCCTCAAGTCCCTAGCGACCATTAGCACTCCCGACGCAACCACGATCGCTATTCAACCCTTCGATCGTACCAGTATGGGGGCGATCGAAAAGGCGATTTCCCTCTCGGACGTGGGTTTAACTCCCAGTAATGACGGTCAGACCATTCGTTTAAATATCCCTCCCCTCACTAGCGATCGCCGCAAGGAATTGGTCAAATTAGCGGCGAAATTGTCCGAAGAGGGAAAGGTGGCGATCCGCAATATTCGCCGGGATGCGATCGATGCTATCCGTAAACAGGAGAAAAGTCACGAAATTTCTGAGGATGAATCCAGGGATTTACAGGATCAAGTGCAGAAATCCACCGATAAATTTATCGCCAAAATCGAGGATTTATTAACGACAAAAGAAAAGGATATCATGACCGTTTAACTTTTTTTCTACTCAGGGATAGAACAGGCTTTTTGTCTGTTCTATTTAGCTTTTTGTCCCTATTTGAGAAGGTTTGAAGGTGAAGTCTTTCAGTTACTTATAACATTTTTTACAAGTAATGCCAGAAATGGTTAATTGCCCTCACCTTCAATCTCTCTAACTTTCCTGGGAGAGGGGATTAAGATACCTGCCACGAATAAAGAAAAATGGTATTATATACGGGTAAAATACTATAATTATTGTAGAAAAAATCATCTTGCTTAAAAAAATATTCGCTAAATTATAAAAATGAAATGCTATCAACTTATTCAAGAAAAACGAGAGAATATTATAAAAATTGCTCGAAAACATGGAGCATTTAATATTCTAATATTTGGATCAGTTGCCAGAGGAGAAGACGGTAATGACAGTGATATTGACTTTTTAGTAGAAATGGAACAAGGACGCAATTTATTAGATAGAATTGGTTTAATTCAAGACTTAGAAGATTATTTAGGCTGTAAGGTTGATGTGGCTACTATTAACAGTTTACGAGATTGTTTTCGGGAAAGAATCATGAAAGAGGTGATTCCTTTATGAAGGATGACTTAATTTATTTAGGTGATATTTTAGATAGAATTGAACGAATCGAATCTTATAAGTAGGTAGGCGTTAAAAATTATCAGATGCCCCCCTTATTAAGGGGGATCCCCCCGCCTTCGGCTTCCCCCCTTATCAAGGGGGGCTAGGGGGGATCGAACCTAAAATCCATTTTAAATTTAATTATAACCAGCTACTTACACAGGAGGGAAAAGTACAGATTCTATCAATCTTTATTAATTCAAGATGCTATGATTCGCTGTTTTGAAGTCATTGGAGAAGCTGTTAAACAACTCTCTCCTGAGATTAGAAAAAAATATCCTGAAATTACTTGGCGTAAAATTGCAGGGTTTCCGGAAAAATAGCAGCGGTTGCCCCCTAGTTCTATAATCAGATCACGGCTAATTTGATTGGCTATCGACCCTATTTATGTCTATCTCCCCACCCCGTTCGGGTTACACTTTACCAGTTTTTGCCTGTGCCAGTGCGATCGCATCTCTCCAGCATCTCCACGGCGAAAATGAGCTAAATTCCGTTACTTTTAATCTTTTAGAACCGCCAGAAACCGTTACAATTGCCATCGAACAAGTTGCCCGACTTAACCCCGATGCTGCCCTAGCTATCACCCGCAGCGATCCGGGGGACAATTTAGATTTAACTAGAAATACCCCTATATGGGCGTTAGTAGAAAGAAAAACGGGTAATCAAGAGATAGAGATTCAAGGCGGCGAAGGAATCGGCCTACAGGTTGATAATGGCGGAAAATCAGCTATTTATAGTTATGCCCAGCGTCTGCTGCCAGAAAACCTCAGACCCCTGTTACTGCCCCAAGAAAGCATCAAAGTAACGATTATCCTTCCAGAAGGCAAAAAACTGGCCACAAGGACTTCTAACGCCGCTTTTGGGGTGGTAGAGGGATTATCTTTGTTGGGTACCACTGGCATTTCCCAACCCCTGAGCGCTCCCGGACAGTTGGAAATCTTTCGCGAGCAATTAAAAAATTTATCCCGTCGTTTTGATCGCTTGGTGTTTTGTATCGGGGAAAATGGCTTAGATTTAGCCCCTCAAATGGGTATTAATCCTGATATTTTGGTAAAAACAGCCAATTGGATCGGCCCAATGTTATTAGAGGCACAATTACAGGGAATCTCTGAAATTCTTTTGTTTGGTTATCACGGTAAATTAATTAAACTTGCCGGGGGAATCTTTCAGACTCACCATCATCTGGCCGATGGTCGTCGGGAAATTCTTACCGCCTACGCCGGTAAAATGGGTTTAGCTACCCCCCATCTCCAGCAAATTTTTGACAGTAGCACCAGCGAAAACGGTCTGGAATATCTGCGTCAATTAGACCAGCAAACGGGAGATAATTGGGTGGAACGCATCTATGGAGAAATGGCTAATACGATTGATCGCCGTTGCCAAGAATACGTTTATAACCACAGTAACGGTCATCTTGGGGTCGGTTGTATTTTATTCGATCGCTCTCGTTCTTTGATCAGCAAAAGCGAAAATGGCCTTAAATTTTTGCAAAATCTACCAGTCACTCCCCAGTGACCGTGCTATGATCGTGGGAATATTTAGTCTTAAAAAATGAAACTAATAAGGCCATACTATTGTAGCTTATTTTCAGAACAATAGCCGATTTAGTTTACAAAACTTTAACCTTTTCCTGCCAGTTTCTTTTTTTGATCGTAGTGACAACTCAAACCCCCCTTCCTACCCCCCAAGAGACTTTGCCCTCAGAGTCCTTCACTAATAGCCTTAATCGTCAAATAATCATCATTCTTGACTTTGGCTCCCAGTATTCTGAATTAATCGCCCGCAGAATCCGGGAAACGAACGTTTACTCCGAAGTTCTCTCCTATCGTACCAGCGCCGAACAATTAGTCCAAATCAACCCGAAAGGAATAATTCTTTCGGGCGGTCCCAATTCCGTCTATGATCCTGGAGCGCCTCACTGTGATCCCGAAATTTGGAATTTAGGTGTACCCATCCTCGGAGTTTGCTACGGGATGCAATTGATGGTACAGCAGTTAGGGGGCAGGGTAGAACGGGCAAAACGGGCCGAATACGGCAAAGCATCCCTATTTATCAACGATCCTACCGATTTATTAACCAATGTCGAGGACGGTTCCACCGCTTGGATGAGTCACGGAGATTCCTGCGTGGAATTGCCTGCGGGTTTTGAAATTCTCGCTCATACCGATAATACCGATTGTGCGGCCATTGCCGATCACCAGAAAAAACTCTTTGGAGTGCAGTTTCACCCGGAAGTGGTCCATTCTGTGGGAGGAATCGCCTTAATTCGCAATTTCGTCTATCATATCTGCAAATGCGAACCCACTTGGACCACGGAAGCTTTTGTCGAGGAATCGATCCGAGAAATTAGGGCAAAAGTGGGCGATAAGCGCGTTTTATTGGCTTTATCCGGCGGTGTGGACTCCTCTACCTTAGCATTCCTGTTACATCGAGCGATCGGTGATCAACTAACCTGTATGTTTATCGATCAGGGATTCATGCGTAAGGGTGAACCAGAACGATTAATGCAGATATTTAACGAGCAATTCCATATCGGAGTCCAGTATGTCAACGCTAGAAAGCGATTTTTAGCGCAAGTGGCCGGTGTCACCGATCCCGAAGAAAAGCGCCGTCGTATCGGCCATGAATTTATTCAGGTGTTTGAAGAAGAATCGAATCGTTTGGGACCCTTTGATTATCTGGCCCAAGGAACTTTATATCCCGATGTGATTGAATCGGCCGATAGTAATGTGGATCCGAAAACTGGGGAAAGAGTCGCGGTTAAAATTAAAAGTCATCATAACGTTGGTGGACTGCCGAAAAATCTCCGGTTTAAATTAGTCGAACCTCTGCGAAAATTATTTAAGGATGAGGTGAGAAAATTAGGTCGATCGATCGGTCTTCCGGAAGAAATTGTTCGTCGTCAACCTTTCCCCGGCCCTGGTTTAGCAATTCGCATTTTAGGGGAAGTCACCGCAGATAAATTAAATATTTTGCGCGATGCAGATTGGGTAGTGCGCGACGAGATTAATAAGCAGGGAATGTATCACGATTTCTGGCAAGCTTTCGCGGTTTTATTACCTGTCCGCAGTGTGGGAGTGATGGGAGATCAACGCACCTACGCTTATCCCATTGTCCTACGTTTAGTCAGCAGTGAAGACGGAATGACTGCCGATTGGTCGCGGGTTCCCTATGATTTATTGGAGACAATTTCTAATCGCATTGTCAATGAAGTTAAGGGAGTTAACCGCGTGGTTTATGATATTACTTCTAAGCCCCCCGGAACTATAGAATGGGAGTAGCATTGAATTATTGATTGATCGTTATTCCCGTCCAAATATTGGGGCGGGATTTTTGCAGAATAGACAATTGAGGAGATTAATTACCACCATGGCACAGTTAGAGATGTGGGAAGAAATAGAAGAAGTGGATTTTGCGGAAGAAGAAGATGATGTTGAAGGAGAATCAGCAAACCAAAAAAAGCTACAACTCAAAGAAATCTCCGAGACTGTTGTTGCTGGAAGTGATTGGACTACCGCAACGATCCGCGATCAATTAATTCGAGAAAATATTCAACTCAATCCGCGCTTTCAAAGACGAGATGCTTGGAATATTACTCGTAAAAGTCGATTTATTGAATCCCTAATTCTAGGGTTTCCAGTCCCACAGATTGTCTTAGCTACTAATAATAAGGAAAAAGGTAAATTTATCGTTCTTGATGGCAAACAACGCCTACTAACAATTTTACAGTTTTATGGTGACAGTGCCACACCTAATAATAGTTTTACTTTAAAAGATTTAGAATTTCTAGATAATCTCAATGGCTGCCAATATCAGGATCTAAAAAATGATTTCAATTTAAATGATATCTCACACCAACTGGATAATCAAACTATCCGCACGATTGTTATCCGTAATTGGAAAACGGAGAGTTTCCTCCATAAAATTTTTCTGCGTCTCAATGTGGAAAATACCCCTTTGTCTTCTCAAGAATTAAGACAAGCATTACACCCAGGGGGTTTTATTAATTTTTTAGATGATCGAGCGATCGAAAGTCAAGCATTAAAGAAAATATTTAAATCTTCCTATCCCGATTTCCGGATGCGCGACACTGATATACTCTTGCGTTATGTAGCTTTTCATTATTATTTATCCGATTATCGCGGTGATCTTAAAAAATTTCTTGATAATGCTTGTGTTTCGCTTAATGCTCGATGGGATCAAAACTCAGAAGAAATCAAAAATATTATTGATCAATTTGAAAAAGCTGTCCAGACAACGATTAATATTTTTGGAGAGAAAAACTTTTCCCGTCTCTGGCTGCCTGAATCGGCAACTTATCGAAGTCAGTTCAATCGAGCAATTTTAGATGTGATGGTTTTTTACTTTTGCGATGATCTAATGAGAGCAGCTGCCGAGACAAACAAAGAACAGGTAGAAGAAGCATTTAAAAGTTTATGTCGTACTGCCGTTGATCGATTTAAAAATGCTGTATTAATTAGTACAAATACTAAACAATCAACCTATGATCGTTTTCATTTATGGGGTCAAGCTTTATCAGAAGTATTAGATATTAACTTCAATATTCCTCAGATGGAAGACAATCGTATTATTTTTAAGGGGTTAAGATAGTTAGTTTTTTTACTATGCCGAAATCTCTAAGATTTAGACAACTAACCCAAGAATTGAATCGACTAAAAAAACAATTCCTACCTCGTAAATTCAGCGAGATCAATGAATATTCTGAAAGACAGTTAGCTTTAACTTTTGCCTATCGAGTCTTTGCTCATGCTGAGATTGAATCTTATCTTGAAGATCGAGTTTGGGAGACCGTACAGACAGCAAAAAATATCTGGGATAATCAAGGTAAAGCTAGTCGAGTTTTGTTATGTGTAATCGCTTTTTCTGGTCAAGAAATGGAAGCTCCTCCCGACACCATTACTCCTCTTAAAGGTAAGAAAAATGTGCCTGAAGATAAACTAAAAATAAATAAAAAAATTGACATGGTGATTGGATGTTTTAAATCAGTTATCGATCAAAATCATGGGATTAAAGAAACTAACCTATTAAAATTACTCTTACCAATCGGCATCGATAGTGATGACTTAGATCAAGTTTGGTTAGCAAATATGAATACTTTTGGAAAAGAACGCGGTGAAATAGCTCATTCTTCGGCAATCAAAATAAAAACGAAACAACCGCCTAACCCTGCCGACGAATTAGAGAGAGTTAAACAAATTATTCAAGAATTAGAGAAAGTCGATCAATTGATTACTAACTTGCTCAAGTAATTGCAATCTTAATAAAACTTAAAGTTTTAATTATATCAGAAATACAGTATAATAAAAGACAGACAATAGAGAGCTAATCATCAAAGTGAAACATAGACCAATTGCGATCGATTTATTTGCTGGCTGCGGTGGGATGTCCGTTGGTCTAGAAGCGGCGGGATTTGATATTGCTGTAGCGGTGGAGTTTGATGCAGTCCATTCCTTGGTTCATCATTTTAACTTTCCCTATTGTCAAACTATTTGCCGGGATATAACCAAAGTAACAAGTAGAGAAATATGGGAATTATTAAAACTAAAAGGCTATGCCACCGATGTTAGTTTAATTGCCGGTGGTCCCCCCTGTCAAGGTTTTTCATTAATTGGTAAACGACAAATAGATGATCCTAGAAATTCTCTTGTATTTGAATATCTGCGGATTGTAGGGGAAATTAAACCCAAGTATTTTATCTTTGAAAATGTCCCCGGCATGGCTACGGGTAAACATAAACAATTTTTAGAGGAGTTAATCTCTGAATTTGAAGCTATTGGCTATACAATCAATCAGCCAATTAAAATCCTCGATGCCAGTGAATACGGCGCACCACAAAAACGCAAAAGATTAATCTTAATTGGTAGTCGAAAAGACGTGACGATGGCTAAATATCCTTTGACAAAGACCGTCGATTTAAACTCAGCCAAAAAATCAGCTTTTACCAGCGTCTATGATGCGATTTCAGATTTAGAATTAATACCGGCCTTTATCGATACTGATTTAGGCATACCTGCATCAAAATTAGATTATAGTGGCAAGAGAAAAAAATATTCAGTGCAGCCAAGGGATATTTTTAAACTTTGCCATCAAAGAACAGTAGATACAAAAATCTATGGACATATAGGCTCAGTTCATACCCAAAGATCAATTGATAGATTTATCGTAACCGAACCGGGTACAGTGGAACCAAAAAGTCGCTTTTTCAAGCTTTCTCCCACTGGATTATGTAACACTCTCCGGGCCGGAACTAATAGCGACAAAGGGGCCTATACTGCTCCTAGACCCATTCACTATTCTATTCCTCGTTGTATTACTGTACGAGAAGCCGCCAGATTACATACATTTCCCGATTGGTTTCAGTTTCACCGCACAATATGGCATGGTTTTCGTGAGATTGGTAATGCGGTTATTCCGCTATTATCGAAAGAACTTGGCTCTTCTGTGATGGGAGCAATGAATATTAATACCGCTAATCTCAACCGAGTTATTTTAGAAAAAATGCCCGAAGACTTATTGCTATATAATATGTCTCAGGCATCAAACTATTGGGGAATCTCTGACGATGTTATCCCGAAAAGAAAACGAGGTGTCTCTCAGAGACTGGTCAGTATTTAAATTATACTAAGTCCGTTTTTGATAGTACAATTATAGTCATTTCAATTAAGATTGAGAATATCAATCCCAGAGTTCATAAGGGTTTTGTCGGTCTAGACTGTATCAGACTTATCTGAAATGACTATAACTTACTATCGAACTTTAAAAACTCGCTCCCATCTCCCCACTCCCCTATACTTTTTAAAGAGGATTTACTATCATTTTCATTATTCGGGAACCGTCCACCAAGCGAGAGCAAAAGCTTGTTCAATATCGTTAACTTGTTGACGATATTGAACCCGAATTTTATAGTTTCCAGAGATGGGTACAGAACAAAAAATATGCTCTAAACTATCACTATCACTCAGGGAAGCACAGGTGTATTTAGCATTATTATCCTCCTGGGCAGGTAAAAGATAAACATCTAAATTATTCAGTCCTAGATCCTGGAAACTTTCATCGAGATCATAGAGATTATTGCCATTAGTGTCGATTAGTTCTACCAAACGATCCCAAGCTAAAGTTATCGAAACAAAACTATTAGCTTTTAAGGGCTTCTCTAGGGCATAATCTTGATAACCATTAGCGGTAACTTTACCGTAATCCCAACCAATAGCAGGAATAGATTCTGCGGCAGACCATTGACCATTACTAAACTGTTGGTAGGCGCGAAAAGTGTTAAGATGTCCCGTCCCCATCTGCATATCTAAAGGAATTTTCGGGTCTTTATAAGCATCGGAGTCTAACCAAGTTTTTTGATCCTTAGTTAAGACTGTCCGTCTCATACCTAACCGTAACCCGTCACCCGTATCTTTAATTTTATCGGCAGAATTAAGCATGACTGCCTTCATCACTTGATGATGACGAGAATCGACACTCCAATGGGGATTTTTTTGATTAATTTGTTGATCGCCGTATTCTTGTAAAAGTGCCACGGATGCCGTAATATGAGGGGCGGCGAAACTGGTGCCACTAACAGTATTTAATTTACCTTTGAGGTCATAAAGCTCTATTTTATTGCCGGGGGCAACTAAATTAATCGACCGCCGCGAACCATCATTAATTTCCCGTTTAATTAAACTGCGACCAATACCCACCGGCAAAGCACTAATATTAGCAAAATCAACTTTAGTGAATTTTCCTTCTCTTTTGGCTGTATAAGCGGTAGTAATGCCGTTAAAATGATCGGTGGGAATGGGAATCCCTCCCTTACCTTGATTACCAGCAATTACATAAAGAACATCATCAACTCGCGATGACCAATCAACACATTGAGTTAATAAAGCTTGACCATCTAATTTTGGTTCCTGTCGCTGATCTCTTTGCAAAGATTCCCCAAAACTAAAGTTAATCGCCCGCACATCACCGCTATTTTGTCGGGCAATATTTTGACTAGCAAGACATTCTTCCGGTTGTCCGCCGCGTCGCAAAGAACCCACCGCCCCCGAATATAATCTCGCTTTTGGGGCAACTCCGGGGATTTTTTTATCATCACTTACCATCACCGTTGCCACCATAGCGGCGTGATTATCTAGATAGGTGTTGGGTTTGGCAATTTGATCGCGAAAAAAAACACCAGCTAATTTATAGGGAGGCTGCCAAGCTGCCACTTTATCATAACCGAACTGAGCCGGTCGTCCGATTTCCACTTGACCGATGGCAATTTTTCGCCCTAATAAATTATAGGGTTCTGCCCGCAGGCGTTCGGCATAAATTCCCTGTTCACCGATGGAATTAGAAAGAACTAGGGAAGGAAGCAGAATTATCGTTACTACTAACCCGACGACAAACCAAAACCCTCTTTTCATCATCAGCAATCCTGCGGCGGTAAGGTGACACCAATCCATTCTAAGACAGAAATCTCAGAAAATACCGGAATCTCTTTTTTGGCTAGGCGGGATGGTAATAAAAAGCCACTGCCAAGATTAAATAGGTGGCTAGTAATAGGGTTCCATCTAACCAATTGGAACGACCAGTAAAGCTGATTAAATTAGTAACAACCACCGCTACAATTAAAGCCACCACGTTAAAGGGATTAAAATTTAAATCCATCGGTTGCTGCCAAAATTGACCGATAAAAACTAATAAAGGTGCTACGAATAAAGCCACCAATAAACTATCACCCATCGCCACGGAAACCGTTAAATCCATCTGATTTTTTAGGGCTAATTGAGTGACGGTAACTATTCCAGAAACATCGCTAATTAAAGGAATGAAAATCACCCCTATAAAGAGAGGAGTGAGATTAAATCCTTCCATCACCGATTCCACTACATTAACAAATAAATCCGACTCATAGGCTACAGCTACGGTGGAAGTAAGCAGCACAAGTAACCAAATCCAGACTTGAGCTTTTTCTTCCTCACTAACCTGATTGTCGGGGGTATTTTCGTTACTTAATCCCACTTCGTAGAGATAGCTATGGGTTTTCAGGGAAAATAATAAAGTTAACCCGTAAACTATTAATAAAACTGTGGCGGTGACTAGGGAAAGACTGAGAATATCGGCAACTTCCACCACGTTAGAAGTATATATTACTAAAGTTGGTAAAGCGATCGCTATTACGGCTAAAGTCATAGAAGAACCATTTACCCGCGCTAAAATCGGTTTAAATTCCTGCTCTTTGTAGCGAATTCCTCCCGTGAGCATTCCCATGCCCATAAATAATAATAAATCACTGAGAATACTACCGGTAATACTGGCTTGTACGATGTCCACCAAGCCTTTTTTTAGGGCAATTAAGGCAATAACTAAAGTGGTAGTATTGCCAAAGATAGCATTAACTAATCCTCCCAAAGTTGGCCCGGTAACTACGGCAACTCTTTCCACAGACGTACTTAACCAAATTGACAGGGGAATGATCGATAAAGCAGCAGTGATAAAAATAGCTTGATCTCCCCAATTAAGACGACTAGCGACCACCGATAGGGGAATAAATAATAGGAAAGCAAAGGAGACAATTTTTCTTAAATTCATGGGTTATTAATGGCAATTTCTCCCACCATTCCCGCCTCGGCATGACCCGGAATAGTACAGATTAATTTATACTTACCGGTTTTGAGAGGAACTATCACCCATTCTGCCTGTGCATTAGGTTTTAATTCTAGTTCGTGAATTGCCCCTTTAATCTCCACTTTTCCCGCTTCAACTTTCTGCGTCCAACTAGCATCAGCGAAGTCTTTAGCGGTAAAATAATGTTTAGTGGGACTGGGATTATCGAGGATTAATTTGTATTTTTGTCCAGCAATAAAGTCTAATTGGCTAGGAAAGAATTTTAATTCTCCTTGCCCGGAGCCTAGACTAATTTTAACTTCTAGAGGTGCAGACCCAGCCAAGGCGGGAAAAGTCACTAACCAACAACTAATTAAAATTATTACTACTGCCACAAATTTTTGATAGATATACTTGGCAGGGAAGTAGGGATTAGAATTCATTTTGCTCCTGCAGCTGATAATAGAGAAAATCTGACGGCTTTGACGATAATTTTAGAACAAGTGGTGATTCTTAGCGGCTCTCTTCCCTTCCATTCCCTAAAAGTCCCTTGGCCACTGTTCAAACCTCGGGACTTCTAGCCACTGTCAGTTAAATCGACAAAATTAATCTAAGCTATCGGGAGAATGGGGATAAAGTTGTTCTGCTTCCGGACAATCTTCCGAGACATTAATATCAGGATTCGTCCGCGACACGGAGGCCAGTTTTCTGCTCACCGCACCGATACTTTCTAAACGCACCATTTCTTCCCAAGAACTAATCTCGTCTTCTTCTTCTGTTTCGTAGCGAATGGTGACGAGATCGCTTTCTAGATCGATAATACGAGCATTATCAATCCATCTTTGCTGATCGCGCAAGAAAATGCAGACTTCCTGACCATCCATACAGAATTGATAAATCTTGCGGTGTAACATAAATTGCTCCTAAACAGCTTCTTTTGTTGAATTCAACTAACGGGAAGTGACAAAATGCCAATCTCAGCAATAGCTCAAGAATTCCCGTGGGTAACACAAAAGGGAGAAAAATTCCGCTAGTAGTGGCAAGAATGGGAAAGGAAAGTCAGGTTTCCAGTTTGGGACTACGTTCTTCAAAGACATCGATTCGATTGATAGACGGCTTCGGCGATTCAGTAAAAAATCGCCCTTATAGAGTCATTGTGACATAAAATTTCACTTCCTAACAGTATCTGTGGATGGAATGGGGAGATAGGGAAATTTCCACTAAAATCCTAAAAACCCAACACCTAACCCCGATGCTGATTTAAAATAGCGATCATCTTTTCGGCCACCGCTGCTGTTTGTTCGAGCATGGCAAAGTGACCACAATCGGATAACTCAATCACGTTGCTGCCGGTTTCAAACAAGGGATGAAAACTGGCCAGATGGTTAACGTACTTAACTTCCATAATCGTATCCTCTTTCCCCGCCAGAAAATAGACCGGCTGCGGGAGACGGGAGACAATTTGGGGTAAAAGATGAACTTCGCTGATAGTGGTGGTTTCCAAAAGTGACCCTAGGGCCGCTTGGTAATCGGCCCGGACAAAATCAATCACGCGCTGTTTGCCCCATTTTTTACTTAGGGTTTGCTTGACCATCATCCGCGAAAATAAAAGATCAATAAAGGGAACACTGGGCAACCAAGGCGGTCTTCTCTCTAAAATCTGTCTTCCGGCTTCCCGAAATCGCTCAAATTCCTCCTTTAGATAGATGCCACCGCCGGCATTCATACAGATTACCCCTTTAATGCGTTGAGGACAGATATCCGCAGCCCATAAAGCAACACTACCACCGAGGGAATGACCGACTAACCAAGCAGCATCGAGATTTAAGCGGTTAAGAAGGGTAATAACGTCTTGGGAGTAGGATTCAAGGTTATAACTGCTAGGAGGACTGTTAGAGGTGATTTTTTGGGAGTCGCCAAAGCCCCGGAGATCGTAAACTAGACAGGGATAATCCGGGGAGAGAATATCTACCAAAGGCTGCCAGTAGTGACGACTCAGCAGCCAACCGTGTATAAAGACTAAAACCGGTTTATCCTCTTGGGGCGAAAATAACTCGTAACTGTGGGATACTCCCGATATGTCGATGGTAGGCATATAATCAATCTCAACCTAAGTTAAACCGTTGATAGGGGTTACTAGGGACACTTCTAGAGAAAAATCGGTGTATTTAGCCTTGTTTATAGAGCAAAGTCAGGGAAGCTTAGGATATTCCCCGATAGTTGATCAATCAATGCTATAGACAATTTCAAAAGCTTCTACTTTAATTATAAAACACTGGGGATACCTCCCTAAAATAGGATGAAAACCTAAGACCAGGATTTATCTATGAAATGCGATCGCTTTTTGACTCTTTCCCTAGTGTTAAGTTTGGGATTAGTTTTTCCCCTCTCTTTACCCGCTCAAAATCCCCCCGCTACCACCTTTCAACCGGGTCCTTGGCAGCCTGTCGCTAGGGTGAATATGAGTCGTCCTGTGGAGATCAAAATCATCAATCAAACCGATATTGACCTCAATTATGACCTATCGGCCAATATTGATTCCTCTCCCCAATTATTATCTCCAGGTACGGAGACAACCCTAAAAGGTTTCGTAATTCCAGCATATATTCTGATTAATCGGGCTAATGCAGCGGCGGATCGCTATTCTTCTAGTTTAATCTATGCCGTAGAAGTCAATGATGATAATTTAGTCACGATTACTGTTACCAAAGTTCCGGGGAGTACCCCCGGTTATACCACCTTTAACATCAATCAACAGGGTGCTATTTATATTTACTAGCTCCACCTTAGGGCGATCAGGCCACAATTATATTATCGCGATCGAGATTTATTTGAGATTGATAGACAATTGTAACGTTTTAGTCAATTAACGGTAATTTCCGCCCCAGGGAGGTTAAGTTAATAGGGGTCTAACTCCGAAGTTAGCCGACAAAAGGTTAAAAAATCTCCTACAAATCTGGCGAGGACAAGCATGAATACAATCACTAATTTTTTAGCTAGTGCTATTGTCGGTGGTTGGATTATGACCATGGCAGTTTTTGCTATTCAAAATATCCAACCAGTTTCTTTAAAGTTTCTACAATTTGAGTCAATTAAAGTACCTATCGGTGTTTTGTTGGCTTTTTCTTTGGGAATCGGATTTTTTATCGCCGCAATTATTCCCGCTTTTTTTAGAAAGTCGAAAAAATCTCCTCGCAGTCGCTTTTCTCCCCCACAATCGGAGTTAGATGAGTTTGATTTTTAAATAGTCTTTTGACTTGCTAATTTATCACCAGCATCCCAGCTACATCTCAATTGAGGAGAAACATCTATATTAGATTTTCAGACCAGACGATGGGCCTCTACCATGGGTGCAGTAATATTATTGTAGGGGCTAATTACATTTTGCACTTTAAACAACATTATAATTTTTGATAGCTGTTAGGACTCTCTGATGAATAGAAGCAAATAAACTTCCTTGCCATAAAAAAGAAAATTTATTTTCTGTGATTAGATTGAGACAATTTAAAATACGTTTTTCCCAGTCCTGTTGATTGTGAATGTTATTTCCCCAAGCTTGATATAATTCCTTCTCACTAATACCTCCTAATTTGTGAGATAATCGATTTCTAAGATTACGCAATTCTTCAGAACCCCAAGCTTTTAAATCCGTAAAGTTTGCCTGGGGAGAAGTGAGAGCAATATACTTCTCTATTAATGTCTGTTGAGTGCGACTATCTAGCTTAATGTCAGAGACAGGATTGCCATTATTAACAAAAAGTTCTTTAAGAGCAGGATATTTATTCAACACAGATGATTTTAAAGATGAATAAGTATATTCAGAATTAACCATATAGTCTTTAAATTCATGTTTTAAACACTCATAAATTAAGCCTTCTACCGCTCTAAAACTATGCAGCATAGCCTCGGTTGTATTTTTTTGTTTTACTCTAACTACAGCAGTATAAGCTTGTTCGTAGGCCATCCACCAATATTGTTGATGCTGCTCTTTTTGTTGATTATTGAAACTAAAAGAAGCGGATTGAAAAAAATCTTCAAATTGTCCTTGATTCCAACTTAATCCAGATTTAATTAGCGCATAGGTTTCCTTCCATTTTTGTTTATTTTGTTCATAGTAAGGTTTAACTAAGTTCTCAAGACCAGCATAATCATAGCGTTTTAATAATTGTAGTGCTTGTTGTCGAGTGCGATCCCAAAGATAGTTAGTCCCTAAAAAAGGCCCTGTGTAATCTGAAGAAATGCCCTTTTGATTGTTATAAGGAGTGGGAATAAATTCATAGAATTTAATATCGTTTCCATAAAAACTCAATCCCGAAATTCTCGACGCTTCTGAAGCTTGTCCCACCCCACCTTTTAAGCACAATAAAATAGGTTGATTGGGTTGAGGTTTTATATTTTCTTTCCATACTTGTTGCCACCAACGGAACATTTCCTCGAAGTTAGAAGGGTTTTCATTATTTTTACCTATATAGAGAATATTTACTACCAAATCAGAATTTAATTTATTTAGCCAATACTTAATTAATTCTCCTGAGTAAAGAGTATCTTTTTCTCTTTCTTTTACTGTTTCATTTTGATCAGTTACTACTAAATAAACTTTTTCGAGATCATTTATTTTATCTTCCAAAAGCTTACCCAGAATCACGGGTTTTACTCGATCTCCATAATATTCAATATTTTCCCAAAGGTATTGGGATATTTCTCGAAAAGATGATTTTTCGGTCAGAGCTAAATCAGACACCACTTCTATCTGTTCTCCGAGAATATCACCTTTCATACGATCATCGCCAATATTATACCAGTCACCATTGGTGACTTGAAACATTAAATCTCTGGTTCCGAGCGTTGCAACTAAAATTGATTTCATGAGATTATAATAGGGAATATTTGAGCAAAATTTTGAGGACTTGTATTACTTCTTAATTGCCTGATAAACTCTTGACGGGGATTCAGATTAGCACGAAATAGAGTAACTATTTGGTAATCTCCTAAATCAGCAATCCACACGGGAGAAGGTTTAGCTCCACCACTGACTTTACCACAGAGATTACCATCATATTCTCTTTGACCATTTTTACCGGTAATTTTCAAAATATCACTGTGAAGAATTGCTAAAGCATGGGGTTTACCTCTTTGTTCATTTCCTGCACAGACAAAAATTTGACAATTACTATCGGCCGCATCAATCCAATTACTCTGAGAAACTTGACCAGCTATCCTTAAATTATTAGAGTTTATATTAGTGCCAGTAACTTGATTTAAAGATTTATAAAAATCTCGCAATCTTTGCTGAAATTGTTGTTTAACCCCCTGTACATCATTGGGAATTGTCCAAAAATCTTCTTCACTTTCACTATCAATATTACAAAATGTAGAGCCACGAAACCACGGGGCGCGTTCACGACTTTGACGAGAATAAACAGGTCTTCTCGCACCTTGACCAATCCCACCCATATTAACTAGAAACCAAGTCAAATATTTAGCTAATTTTTTGACAGCTTCTTGTTTATCTTTTGGAGTTTCGGAAGACAAAGATAAGACTAAAGTTCCCTGCTGTTCACCACAGGGATCATCTTTACCCTGAGCATTGGGTCGGGGTTCTTTTTGGGTAACTTTACCGTCAAGAATATTGACTCGCAGATAACCGTATTTTCTAGGGTTGATACTCCCAAATAATTTAGCTTCAATCTCTTGAACTTCGTTAATAGGTAAAACTCCATATGCAAAAACACGAAACCAGTATCGCATCATCGATTTAAAGCCTGTCGGACGAACTTCCGCGACCGGTGCGCCGCGCATTTGCCATTCATTACGTCGGTCATTCCATTGCCATTGGGTGAATCGTTGATAACCATGAATTAATTGACCTTCTAGCTCAAAATCCAATCGATAAAATTCCGATTCTAATCTTGGGTTTTTTCCAGATACAATCAATTGTCCATAACCAGTATTTATTTGTGAACCTATGCCAAGCTGTAAACCTTTTTTCAGCCATTGTTTTACCTGTTCAAGTATCTTTTCATCTTGACAGTTACTAGCTAGACGTAAACCAATTAAAAAAGTTGATTCTTTGAGAGAGAAAAAAGGATTAGGGTTAGGAGAATATTCTATAGAATCATCTTTCCATGACCAAATATTATTAGCCATATCCATTTCTAACCCCCCGTTTTTAGAAGGTAAAGGATAGGCATCGAAAAAGACAACTTTACCCGTTTTATTTTTTTCCTCTTTGGCGTTTATATCACCGAAATAGGGAGCGATTTCTTTTTCTGCGTCTTTCCATTCCAGATTATTTGCCGCCATGATTTCTCGGATGGCTTGGGTTCTGGCAACACCCCGCAATGTACTAGATGGAATATAGGGCATTCCGAGGGCATCAAAGGCAGGTAAAAGAATACTTTCCGGTCCGCGATGACCACCGACACGAATACGCCAAGTGGATTTGACTTGAAAAGCGATTCCGTCTTTCGCTAACAGTTGGGTACGTTGATTGAGTTGCTCAAGACGCTGAGTATAGTTAGCATTTTCTTGGGCTGTTTGCAGAATTTGGGTTTTAGTCGCATCTTTGTGTGGATAGTCGGCAGCACGCATCCAACGGAGATATTCGACAAAACTGGCTGATTGGTCGGGTTGAGGTTCGTTTTCGGGGTCTAACCAAGGTGAGGGTGGAGGAGGATTGTTATTGCCGCCACCGCCGTTATTATTGCCGCCACCACCCCTAGGAGGCTTTTTAGGGGATTGGTTGTTATTTGTGGGTTTTATAGCTTGATTTTTTAGGGTAGGTTTTTGAGGGCGATTAGGACGTGGTAAGGGGCTATCGGACATAATAATTATAATTTCCTTTCTAGTTCAATGAATTATAAAAACTGTGGTGAAAATTTACCTGAGTTAGTCCCCACTTTCCACATCGGAATAGATGGCATTAGCCCAGAAGCTAAATTCTTGGGCGATTTCCAAGCCTAAACCCGTTAGTCCTAGATAATCATCGGTAGATAAATCCTTGAGAGTAGTTAATCCTTGAGAATTAGAAAGATTATCTCTTTTAGATGACTTTTCTAGGCATTGAAAATACTTTTTAACTACCTGTTTTTTTCCTTCTTGATTGAGGGCAGTTTCTTCGGCTTTTAGGCGCATCATTCCCCAAGTAGAAAGATAGGTATAAAGTTCAAGAGCTTGATTTTTTTGTTCTTTGCGGCGACTCTTATCAGCAGTGGCTGAGGACAATTCTTGCAAGGCAGTGAATACGGGATTGCTAATCGTTCTAGGGTCGAATGTCATGGTTATTTTGGCTCCAAAAGTTAAAAAATATTACCTGACCAAAGGGTATCAAGAGAGATAACAATATCGGGAAATGCGGCAGCGGATAAAGTTCCTGTAATAAATTTTTCTTGATATTGATAATCAGAATTTATCGGTTGACGGAAAACATAAATCTCTCGATTTTTGATAGCAACTACCCAATATTCTGCAATACCAGCTTCGGCATAGATGTGTTTTTTTTCAGTTAAGTCTTTACTGAGAGTTGAGTCGGAAATTTCGATTAACCAAAAAATTTCATCAGCATAGGGATGATGATCTCGATAGCGAGAACGAGGGGGAAAAACTACAGCAATATCCGGTTCAGGTTCCGAGTTTTCTAGGGTAATTGGTCCAACTTCTCTTACCCATGCTTTATCCTTGAGACGTTGACGGAGAAAGTTAGCTAATCCTTCTCCACTATCTTTGTGTAAAGGGCCTTCTGGACTCATTTCGAGAATATCTCCATTCAGTAATTCTACACGCCGATCGATTAAAATTCCCGCCGCAATCATGCGGTGATAATCGACCACTGACCATTTAGCTAGGGCAAGATTAGCTGTCATAAATTACCTCTACCATTGTTGCACAAAACCACGTCCTAAACTTTCCTGTCCGCCGATTTGTAGAATGTCATTATCTGCTAATAACTGTTTAAAATCAGCTTGGGATTGTTGTCTGGTTCCATTAGCTTGAGAGGTAATACCCCAAGGAAAATACATTAAGGTGTCGGGGGGAATAGCTTCTTCATAACGAAATCCTCCATCGACGGATTTATGCTCATCTAATTTAATTTTAACTTGTCTCCATAAACTCATTTGAATTAGAGTCGTGCAATGCTGATCGGGCAGTACTAAAACTTTATTAATGCCACTGCTGACAGAGTTTTTGGGAATAAAACTTTGCCAATTTGACCAGTCTTTTAGATCATTATCCTTGAGAATGGCATCCTTGAGATAAACGTTGGTGTTGGCCTTTTTAAAACTACAGCTATATTCGGGGGGAATTGTCAGACTAGGATTAGTTAATCTTGTCCAACGACGAAGAAGTAAAGGAGAAGTGATCCAGACGACACCGTGACTAAGGGAAGGGACGGGCAACCAGAGAATCGAACCATCTCCTATCCAGATGTCTCCCTGTTCCAAGTTTTCTGCACCTTTATCGATTTCATTACCGAATAACTTAAATTTTAGGTTTTCTTCGGTAGCTAAAGAACGGATTTTCCCGCGAATTGTACTGGAGGGAATATAGGGTAAAGTGGTATGGGATTCACGAGCAATACCCACTAGATTCCCCTCTTGAGTGGTTCCTCCGGTGTGTAGGGGAGAAAGTAGATAAAAGTGAATTAAGTTCATGATTAATTATTCTCCTTTATAGTTGATCCAAA
This sequence comes from Microcystis aeruginosa LEGE 91341, assembly GCF_015206885.1. Lineage (GTDB taxonomy): Bacteria > Cyanobacteriota > Cyanobacteriia > Cyanobacteriales > Microcystaceae > Microcystis > Microcystis aeruginosa_H. The sequence goes on from NZ_JADEXY010000026.1 coordinate 21,309, forward strand.
GTAATTCTGAGTAGCCTAATTTGCGCCTATTCGCTTGTCCAAAAACAGCGATCAAATTTGATCCAAAGTAATTCTGAGTAGCCTAATTTGCGCCAGCGTTGGTGATATTCGGGGCTATCGGGCTGATCTTGAAATAGGCGATCGGGTTGATTTAAATAGTATTGACTACCGGCGGGGGCGGCGAAAACTTGGGGGGCGGGAATGCTAGTATTTCCTTTTGATTGAATGCGGCAACTGATCGGGATAGCTCGATCGGTTGCGACACTGACTAGATTGCCCGGTTTCTGATTACTATTAACAGTATGGGCGAGTTTCCATTCCCAGGGCCAAGAGCGGCAAGTGGCTTGATTATTATCGTGACGGCGTTCAAAAATACCGGGAGTAATGAGATACGCGATCGCTTTATTTATTTGTTTAAAGTTCTCCTCGGATTGTTGTTTTAATTGTTGCCATTGTTGACCTAAATTATCGCATTTTTCCAGTATAACTCGGTGTCCTTCTCCTCCTAACCGTAAAGTGGCGGGAGTGGGAATATTAACATCAATTCCGATCGCTATACTCCAACCGGGTAGCATTCGGATCGCTTTTTCCACAAAGTATCCATCGGCATCTTCTACCTGTTTACTTCCTGGTTTCATGGCATTATGGGAACGAATTTCTTCTTGCCAGGGTTTATCTTCTCCCTTGTGTTTTACTACCCATTGGCTAGGTGCGATCGCTCCTGTTTTTAAATAATCGAGAATAACTTCACAAGGTAGATACTGACGATATTTACCTTCGTTCTCTTCTCCCTCTTCATTTTCTCGATTTTGGCAATTTTTGCTAGATTTAGCCTTAGCTAAGGGGGCAGGTTTCGATCGATCCCACAATATATGCTTTTCTGAAATCGTTAAATTATCACTCCAAGAAATAGGAATTAATGGGTCAGAATTGGCGAATCCTAAAGGACGGGGTAAATATAAGGTATCTCCAGCAAAAGATAGGAATGGACCGGTGATTTTAAAATAGCTATTTTTAGAGCGATCTAGTAAAGCACTTAAAGCACCGGCGATCGTGTGACCGTTGGGGGGAAATGTACTTCCGGCCCAGGCTCTTTCTCCGGGACTAAAGGGTTTGGCATCGCGTAGGAGAAGAACATCTAGGGGAGTGATTGTGTACCAATACATTAAATGGAACCTCCGATCTTAATCTCTCTTTTTCGAGTCATAAAAGCCGCTAGTTTAAGCCAATTGTTGATAGCTTCATTGAGAACTTTTGGTGTGTTTTCTGTAGTTTGCCAAAGGCTATCTAGAAAGTTGGCAAGTTCTTTTTGAATCTGCTCTGTTTGTTTTTCTGATAAGTTCTCCCGACGGCTACAGAAGGCTTTTGCCCATGGAAAAATCGCTTCTTGTACTGGTGCGGGATGTTGTTCCCAAATTGTCGCAGCTTGTTCAAAGATACTGGCATCTAAATTCAATTCTAAGAGTTTTTGCCATTGATGGAAAACATCAAACTTAGCCGTAGATTCGAGGACGTTACCGTTACCGTAGAGAACACGCACTTGTACAGCGTCTTTTTTGACTTTTTTGCCGTCAAAGCCTTTATAGGCGTGTTCCTTGGCTTTTTTCTCAGCTTCCCAGAGATTTTCTAGGGCGATAGCAAGGGGTACGGAATGATGAGCGATGACAATACCAAAACTGATAGTCGCCCGCTTTCCCATGGTAAATAGGGGACGTTTGGAGAGATTTTCGGGAGGTTTTTCGCCTTCCCATTGCCAATAGTCACCGGCGTTATTAAATTCCTTCTGAGGGTCTTTTTCTCCCTTAAAACATTGGCGGATATCCCATAACCATTTATCCCATTCCCAGAGATTAGTATAGGCGAGAACATCATCACCGCCACCATAGATTAAGCGTCCTGCATAGCGTTGTTCGGTGAGGTAGGGAACGAGTTGATTAGAGAAGTCTAAAAGGGCGCGACTGAGGGCGCTATGGGTAGATGGTCCCATGCGTTTATCGAGGGTGACAAAATCACCAAAAGCTTTCTGCACTTCTTTTTCTAGGGTATCGGTTTCAGTCGGGGGATGATCTGCGTATTGATGAAGTGACTTAGGGATATATTCTCGATAGGGTTTCATTTTTTGGCCTTTTAACCATTCCCCCATTCCGTCACCGTCTCCTGCGGCGATAACATACCAATCAGCCGGGTTATTGTTGGGATAGTTTTGGTCAATTAATTGGCTTAATTGATGGCGATAATTAACCATTTCTTCATCGGTAATCTCCAGTTCTTCTACTAACCATCCCACATTGAGAAATCGAGGGTGATAACGTTTATATTCCGGTTCGATGTGATCGTCAATGTAGGGGATTCCCCAGGGTTGGGTAAGTGCTGCGGGAATCTTTTTACCGTCTTTTCTTAGCTTACGCGAGATGGTGCCACAAGCGTGATGGAAATGGTCGAGATCACCGCCTGTTTTGAGATAACCAGCTACTCCCACGGTTAAATCGGGATAAGCGGCATCTAGACGCTTTTGGTCGCTATTTTTTAAGAGTTTTGGCAGGATTAGGTGTAATCCGCGTTTAACGGTTTCGGTGGCGTTGAGTTGTTCGATACCATCGAATAATCCGGCATTTCGTTGCCAATATTTTTGTGTTTGACCTTCAGTTATCCAATCGTTGTTACTATCGGGATGGACGACGGGGCCAAGTCCAGAAATGGTGGAACGGGGGCCGAAAGCGGTGGGAATCTGCCAATCGCGGGCATTTTTGACGGCAGCAAGGGCCGAACGGTTTTGATCGAAAGCACTACTCCACCAAGAACCAACATTAGAACTAAAGGGATATTTTTTCCAGTTCTGAAGACGTAATTTTCCGGCTTTTTGCAGAAATTCCTGCTCTTTTTCTAAGAATAGAGCTTTTTTATCGTAGAGATTATAAAGTTCGTTTTGTTTATCTCGCCAGCTTTGTGCTTTTTCTGGGTCTTCGGCTTGATTTTCGGCGCTATTTTCGTTTTCTTGATAAATTTCGCTACTGGTGAGGGGTTGGTCTTCTCTACCGATGGGGATCCCCACATAATAGGTTTGCCATTGGGCATTTAACCAACTGTCCCAGGTACGACTATTTTCTTTTAATTTGGGCATCCAGTGACGTTCTCCCAATTCCTCGAAAACTTGCCGACTAATTTCTTTCCATTGTTTTAATAAACTAGATTTAGCGGTTTGCATGGCCGCTGCCACCTTATCTTTGGGCAAGACGAGGATAATAATGTTGGGAAATCCGGCGGTTAGTAATTGTCGATCGCTCGGTGGGTCGATCCAGGGTTTAAAATCGGGATATTTCTCTAGTAACCATCGATCGATTAAGGGTTGTGCGTAGAGAGAGGGATAGATCAAACTATCGGGACCGTATTGTTGGGCCAGTTGCCAGCAGACTTGAGCAGATAGATAGTGCAGAATCCAAGAACCTGCCCAAAAATCGCGCATTTTGCGGCTGGCTTTGATTAGTTCTTGCACAGGGGAAAAGGTAAAACTAACGAGATAAGCGTGGGATAATTGTTTTCCTGTCGGCCATTTATTGACCACATCCTCGGAGGTGAGATCATATCCCGCTAGGGCCCCGGCGATGGCCGCCGTTAAACTGGCATGACTCCAGATCGATCCGTCCGGTATTCTGGTTTCGGCGGGCATTAAAAGCAGATTTTCGTCATCGAGTAATTTCGTCGCCGCTTGGGGAAGACAGCGCCATAACCACCAAAATAGTTCTTTAGCTTCGTTTTCTGAGATTCCTGTGCGTAATCTGTCGGGAATTTGGTTAAATAGCCGTTTTTCCTGTTCTTTTAAGTAATCTGTGCGGTTAGAAGCGATTTTCTGATGGGTTGTGTCGGCTAATTTGAGATTTAAAGGTTCTCCGGAGAGGAGGTGACGCAATTCTAGACCTGTTTCTCGATCGTAGTTAACGAATTGGGTTAAACTACCGATCGCCGATCGATCGCTGGCTGAGGTGATATAGTCAGCTAGTTTGATTTGTTTGAGAATTTTTTTAGTCGATTCTTCGGGGTTATGTTTTCCCCACAACTTCATTACTTCTAAATCTCTCCAGAAACTATTATCACCGCGTCCTGAGTTGCTATGTAGGGCCTTGAAGACGGGATCGTGTAGTAATCCCCAGATTTTCGCTTGCCAGTATCCTAGAGCCATAAACGTCTGTCTCAACTTGTTGCTGACCGATGTTCCCACTATATTCAATATGCCCTAGTAACTGCTAGAGATAACACGATATTTTGAAGATTTTTTCTAAAAAGCTTCAAAAGCTTATCCTGTCTAAGTTTCTGGTGGTATGGATTTTTTACTATGATTATCATCTGTTGGGGGAGAATATCGAGCGACCAACATTTGCGCCGAGCGCTGGTGTTTTTCCGCCATTTCTAGGGGAGAGAGAATCTGGGCGTGTTCGAGATAGCGCTGTACCCACCAGAGGAATTCTTCTAGGGAACGGGACGGGAGAGCGATGTGGTAGTCGATCGAGTTAAGGATTTTTGTCTGCGGGTCGATCTGGGGATTTGTTAACTTCTGCCGGGGGTGACGTGCTTCTCCCTCCTGGATAAAGTAACTCACAGGATGAAAAAAGCGAACTTTAACGGTAATGAGGGTTAATTGTGCCGCTAATTCCAATTTTTGCCCTGCTAAATCCCCCAAATTCAAGCCCCAGCCATTTTTAATCAGTTTGTGGGCGTTATTAAGGCTGTGGCGCTGTTCTTCAAGGGAGCGAGAGGGTTCTGGGAGGATTCGACAATGACCGGCGAAACGATTGAGGCGGCCGATCGCCAGACAGCCCTCGGGATAGGTTTCGTAGAGGAGATACCAGCCAATGTCACGGTAAATTAGCTGGAGGGGATAAATCGGGAAGGGCCCGATAAATTTCTTTTGATAGGGATCGATCGGTCGGGCGATCTCGATTACCTCTCCCCGGACAATGGCCTGTTCTAGGGTGTCGATTTTCTCGTATAAAGTTTGGCGATATTTTCCCCGTTCCATCATCTCTTCGGGATCGGTATAGTTGATCGGTCGATCGAGTTGTTCCCAGACGGGATAGAGAAAGTCAGCCCGGGAGCCGAGTGTAAACCCTTGAAGACGGCGATCGAGTTGGTGATAGATCTGACGGATTCTCGGATCACCCTGATGGAGGGTCCGGGAGCGGAGTGCATCAAAGGCGATTTTAAGTTCGTCGGGACTCATAACCCCGGTGCCGAGATAATACCCCCAGCGATAGATGTGGCGATCGAGAATTTTGTAATCCCGTAGGGTCGTTATGTCTTTTCTCAGGGTGGCAATGGAGGGATATTCCGCGGGCCAACCGAGGGCGAGGGTGGCGGCGAGTTCTCTCACCCGTTCCTGTACTTCTGTTAATGCGTTGTGATCCTTCCCCGAATGATAATTTTCCGAGGGATCGAGGGTTTGATAACCGACTCCGGGGTGTCGGACGAGGGTGGCGATCAGGAGCATAAGTCGCTGGAATTCGCGACTATCTCGTTCACGCAGTGTTCTTTCCCTAGGGGATTTGGGGTGCTGAGTCATACAGATGCAATCGGTTCAGTCAAGGGGAAAGCCGATATAAATTTACCTCACTCCGAGGGCTAGAAAATCCGATCAGGACTGGAAAAATCAGCCGATCGATCGAGGGGTTAAATTATTGGCTTTTTAGGGTATTGAAGAGATATTTAGGGCTATCTTGGTAGGGAGTGTCGCTCTCTATCTAGGAAAAAAAGGTTATGTATATATCCAAAAGGAGTGCTTTCATTCGGAATTGTGCGGTATCGGGCGTTAATGGAACAATTACGCTGGTTATCCTCTTAATCGCACCTTTAGGATTACTGGCGGTGATTGTGAACACGGCCCTGATCACGCTTTCCACATTTATCGTTGTTTCCCTAGGCGATCGAGTGGTGATCTGGCTCTGGCGAGATCGATTACCAGATAGTATGAGAGAAACATACAGACTCACCCATCGAGAAGCCAATCGCTCGATCGAAAGAAGACGGGACGAGTGAGGGAGGTATCCAGATGAGATGTCTGTATGTTTCCCAACAGGGTTGTTATGTGTCTGTCAAGGGGGAAAACCTGCTGGTTAAGCGAGAAGGGCAGGTTCTGGGGTCGGTACAATTACCTCTGGTGGAACAGGTTTTAATTTTTGGCAAGTCTCAGATGACGACGGAGGCGATCCGCGCTTGTTTAAGGAAAAATATCCCGATCGTTTATCTGTCACGCATGGGTTATTGTTACGGGCGCTCGATCTCGATCGAGCGCGGTTATCGTTATCTAAGTCGTTACCAGCAGCAGTTGAGCGCGAGCGATCGATTAATAGTAGCTAGGGCGATCGTGGGGGCGAAATTAAAAAATAGTCGGGTTATTCTGCTCCGACAACAGAGGAAAAGGGGAACGGATAATATGGCTCGATCGATTCAAAGTATCGAGTATCTGATCGAACAGTCGGCCAAGGCCCAGAGCATCGATCGTCTGATCGGTTTTGAGGGAGCGGCGGCCCACAGTTATTTTTCGGCGTTGGGAGACTGTTTGATCAATCCTGATTTCACCTTTTTAGGTCGTTCCCGTCGTCCTCCGGGTAATCCGGTCAATGGGATTTTGAGTTTCGGTTATCAGGTACTATGGAACCATTTGCTGGCTTTAATCGAGCTTCAAGGACTCGATCCTTATGATGCTTGTTTGCATCAAAGTTCGGAACGTCACGCTGCCTTAGCTTCTGATTTAATCGAGGAATTTCGCGCACCGATTATCGATTCTTTGATGTTGTATCTTGTTAATCGAAATGTGATCAGTGTTCTAGAAGATTTTGACTATCGAAATGGTGGCTGTTATTTAAATAGTTCCGGGCGAAAAAAAATGTTAAGAGCTTTTGTTCAGCGAATGGAAGAAGAACTACAATCCGGCGAGGAGGAAAAACAACCGCGCTGGGATTTGTTATACCAACAGGTTAAATGCTTTAAATCCTTTGTTTATTCCCCCAGTAATGGGTATCAGCCTTATTTGATCCGCTAAGTAGCTGGTTATAATTAAATTAAAAATGGATTTTAGGTTCGATCCCCCCCGCCCCCCTTGATAAGGGGGGTGCCGATAGGCGGGGGCATCTGAAAGTTTTCAATACCTACCTACTTAATCATGTTATTTTATGTCATCGCCTATGATATTCCCTGCAATAAAAGACGTAAAAAAGTGGCTGATTTACTAGAAGGATACGGCCAACGGGTTCAGTATTCAGTTTTCGAGTGTGTTTTAAGCAAATCTCTATACAATCAGTTAAGAGAACGTCTGCAAAAGCAAATCAAAGAAAACGAGGATAGTATTCGATTTTACCCCATCTCTGGCCATACTTTAGCACAAATAGAGACTTTAGGCGGTGTCCCACTAACTAAACCGCCAAGTTCTACGATCATCTGATTCGGTATCATCGACTAGCGACCGACAGGGGTGGGAGCAGATAACCTCGATTTCTGGTAAAATCCCTCGATCTACCACAGGATAAGAATTTTGGGGTTTATGGGGTTAGCTGTGCGACCGTATCCAGCTATAATTAAACTATCGGTCGCAACTGGCTTCTGAATCTCAATCCTGTTCGGACGTTTGCCCACCGGCCTCTCTACTCGCTAGAGAAATTAATTGAATGGAAACTTAAATCGCAGTGACAACCTCACTCCTAGCCGCGATCTCTCTACTCGCTAGAGAAATTAATTGAATGGAAACCTGTTTTGTTTGGTTCTGGTGCTAGTTTTGTTGCGGTTCCTCTCTACTCGCTAGAGAAATTAATTGAATGGAAACGATCATTTTTAATCTCCTTTTTGTTTTTACTTACCTAGACTCTCTACTCGCTAGAGAAATTAATTGAATGGAAACCAAGCCGATAGTCCGATAATTGTGGCTCCGAAGATTTCTCTCTACTCGCTAGAGAAATTAATTGAATGGAAACTGAGTATTCATGTTTTTTACTCCAAGGTTTTCTTGAACTCTCTACTCGCTAGAGAAATTAATTGAATGGAAACTTCTAATAGAATTTGAGCGGTTTCTCGATCAAGAAACTCTCTACTCGCTAGAGAAATTAATTGAATGGAAACGTCAGGGAACTTGATAAAAACCTCTTAAATGCCCAACTCTCTACTCGCTAGAGAAATTAATTGAATGGAAACACTTCTTCTATGGGAATTCCTTCGTTAGGAGATTTAGGAACTCTCTACTCGCTAGAGAAATTAATTGAATGGAAACTTCGTACCGTTTGATCACTATCCAACGCCCATAATTCTCTCTACTCGCTAGAGAAATTAATTGAATGGAAACAAGATCGAAAGTAATCGGATCAGATCGGCTCGTTTAGGACTCTCTACTCGCTAGAGAAATTAATTGAATGGAAACGAAAATAAGGCCGTCACCACGGCACTACTCCGAGAGGCTTTCTCTCTACTCGCTAGAGAAATTAATTGAATGGAAACATTTCTGCAATACCCTCGGTAATGGCTTCAAATTGATCAGCTCTCTACTCGCTAGAGAAATTAATTGAATGGAAACAGGTCGTCATCTTGATGTTTAGGAGCCGGCATCAGGGAGCTCTCTACTCGCTAGAGAAATTAATTGAATGGAAACATAGGAGTACGTTGTATACCGATGATTTGGCCTTCTTCCTCTCTACTCGCTAGAGAAATTAATTGAATGGAAACAGTAGTGGCACGAGTACCTGCGGTGCTGATAATGGAACTCTCTACTCGCTAGAGAAATTAATTGAATGGAAACTCGTTACGTAGGAACCATTGTGGTTCCTTATATCACCTCTCTACTCGCTAGAGAAATTAATTGAATGGAAACTGAGGGGCAAATGGCCCCGCCGGCCATTCGCGCCCATCAGATAACTCTCTACTCGCTAGAGAAATTAATTGAATGGAAACGATACAGCGTTTGGTACGTGCGGCTTTGTCGGCTTTAATGCTCTCTACTCGCTAGAGAAATTAATTGAATGGAAACACAATCACACCAGAAACCATTAGAGATTGCTATCTCGGATAGCCTCTCTACTCGCTAGAGAAATTAATTGAATGGAAACAATTAAAGTAATTTCTTTAATTCGATTAATAATTACCTCTCTACTCGCTAGAGAAATTAATTGAATGGAAACTGATTTGATTGTTGTTGCTAGTAGCGGAGTTGGTAGACTCTCTACTCGCTAGAGAAATTAATTGAATGGAAACACAAACACATCACAAACCAACTTCTTCTGAATCATTTCTCAACTCTCTACTCGCTAGAGAAATTAATTGAATGGAAACTCGATTCCGCTATCCTGCATTCGGAATCCCTATTAGGGATCTCTCTACTCGCTAGAGAAATTAATTGAATGGAAACCTCAGTTACACCTAACTTAATGACTTTGCTGTTCATCTTCTCTCTACTCGCTAGAGAAATTAATTGAATGGAAACCCGGCGTAATCGCCGTATGCTTGAGCCATTTCTGGCTCTCTACTCGCTAGAGAAATTAATTGAATGGAAACATAACACCGTGGAAGTCGGAGCAGCTACCTACGTTTCTCTCTACTCGCTAGAGAAATTAATTGAATGGAAACTGGTGACTAACCCCTTAATCGTTTGTTCATCGACTACTCTCTACTCGCTAGAGAAATTAATTGAATGGAAACTTCCGCTACCGTATTCACGAGCGCATCATCGATACCTTTATTGACTCTCTACTCGCTAGAGAAATTAATTGAATGGAAACTTACTGGATACTCGGCTTTAAATACCGAGGTTTGGGTTCTCTCTACTCGCTAGAGAAATTAATTGAATGGAAACTCTTTACCAGCAGAACGACTGATTATCAGGGAGATTAACTCTCTACTAGCTAGAGAAATTAATTGAATGGAAACTTTATGCGATCAATTATTGGATTACTAGAAGGGAAAACTCTCTACTAGCTAGAGAAATTAATTGAATGGAAACAAGCAGGGGAAACTAACTGGTCGATTGGTAATAATAGTCTCTCTACTAGCTAGAGAAATTAATTGAATGGAAACTTCTAAGATAACATCTTCCCACACATCCGATTCTAACTCTCTACTAGCTAGAGAAATTAATTGAATGGAAACTCAGAAATGACCGCAGATGAAAAAGAGCGGCTTGATTCTCTCTACTAGCTAGAGAAATTAATTGAATGGAAACCTGGGTAGCAGCAGTTACCCGACCACTAATCGCCTCCTCTCTACTAGCTAGAGAAATTAATTGAATGGAAACCATCTATGAGGTAGACCCCAATCAGTATCAGGCTATCCCTCTCTACTCGCTAGAGAAATTAATTGAATGGAAACCTTACTACGCCAAGGGGGGTATATGCTTCCGCTATCTCTCTACTCGCTAGAGAAATTAATTGAATGGAAACGCTGCTAGTGCTGCAGCTTTATATGCTTCTCGTTTGACTCTCTACTCGCTAGAGTAATTAATTGAATGGAAACTATAGGCACTCTTCAAGTTGATCTCTGTCCACTCGGCCTCTCTACTCGCTAGAGTAATTAATTGAATGGAAACTAACACTGTTGTTATAAACGTATTCCCAGTCTAGTACTCTCTACTCGCTAGAGTAATTAATTGAATGGAAACAGGGAGGAGGTCTTCCTTACGGGAGTAGGCCTTCCCCTCTCTACTCGCTAGAGTAATTAATTGAATGGAAACGGTTGATAGAGTTGATGGAATTGTTAGAGCTGATAGTCTCTCTACTCGCTAGAGTAATTAATTGAATGGAAACTTAACCCTCAAAATGGTGATGTTCTGCCCTTGATGAACTCTCTACTCGCTAGAGTAATTAATTGAATGGAAACATTGTTGCCGGCACTAGGAGGAAGTTCCACAGGTCCCACAGCTCTCTACTCGCTAGAGTAATTAATTGAATGGAAACACATATATAAAACTCATAATGATCTGTTCCTCGCTTATCTCTCTACTCGCTAGAGTAATTAATTGAATGGAAACTCTTAGAGCATTTTGTAAGGCTTGTGCAGCGCAACTCTCTACTCGCTAGAGTAATTAATTGAATGGAAACCGCATGAGGCCAGCCTCGTAGGATTCCTCTACAGGATCAGCGACCTCTCTACTCGCTAGAGTAATTAATTGAATGGAAACTTGAAATCTATGATCGATTTTGGAACCATTATAAAGCTCTCTACTCGCTAGAGTAATTAATTGAATGGAAACAAACCTTGTATTTAGACACGCCTAGATTTCCAGCAACTTGTCTCTCTACTCGCTAGAGTAATTAATTGAATGGAAACAGGATTGGGGAGCATGAACTACTTGCCGTGAGCTTGCCCTCTCTACTAGCTAGAGAAATTAATTGAATGGAAACTTTTACTGTCGGTAGGCGATAGTTTAAATTAGTCATTCTCTCTACTAGCTAGAGAAATTAATTGAATGGAAACCAATCTGTGATAGGTACGAGATACAGCCTGGCGAGACTCTCTACTAGCTAGAGAAATTAATTGAATGGAAACAACATGGTACTCAACCCCGTCAATCGTCGCAACTAACTCTCTACTAGCTAGAGAAATTAATTGAATGGAAACTTCCGTGTTTTCCTCCAAAATATTTTTGGTTAATTTGACTCTCTACTAGCTAGAGAAATTAATTGAATGGAAACAGTAGCTGAATTAAGAACCTTAGACGTAGCTGTATAACTCTCTACTAGCTAGAGAAATTAATTGAATGGAAACTGGAACTTTCTAGATCAACCGCGCCTAACCCCCTACTCTCTACTAGCTAGAGAAATTAATTGAATGGAAACTTCGGTGTCGGTGGGAATGTATGCGATGGTGACAACTCTCTACTAGCTAGAGAAATTAATTGAATGGAAACAGTTTGTCCTGTAAATACTGGTAAACTTCTTTCTGCTCTCTACTAGCTAGAGAAATTAATTGAATGGAAACTAAATCACCCTCTACCACAAAATTAGAGGCTATTGCTATCTCTCTACTAGCTAGAGAAATTAATTGAATGGAAACTCACAGATGATATCGTTAACAGAAAAGTATTGTACACTCTCTACTAGCTAGAGAAATTAATTGAATGGAAACCAATTAGTGCAGATTGCGACAACTCAAACCTTGTCTAGACTCTCTACTAGCTAGAGAAATTATAGCGTTTCCTGTTCTCACGAGGTACATTGTTGATGGTAAAAAGTTTAATCAGCAGAAGTTTGACTATACCACACAGGTGTGAGAAACGCTATAATTGAATGGAAACTCAGGGAGTTACTGCGGGGGATAGCGATAATCCAGCTCTCTACTAGCTAGAGAAATTAATTGAATGGAAACTTTTTCCGATCAATCGAAGGATATAGCCACACTTTTTTGCTCTCTACTAGCTAGAGAAATTAATTGAATGGAAACCTCCTCTACCATCTTGTTAGTGCTAAAGCCTTGCAACTCTCTACTAGCTAGAGAAATTAATTGAATGGAAACAAATGATTAATGTAATTCAAAGAAATAAAGAAACTCCTCTCTACTAGCTAGAGAAATTAATTGAATGGAAACTCGATCAAATTTTTTCGCAATTGCTGAAAAACCTTAAAACTCTCTACTAGCTAGAGAAATTAATTGAATGGAAACCAATAAAAACTAGGAAAAGGATTGACATTTTCTAGCTCTCTCTCTACTAGCTAGAGAAATTAATTGAATGGAAACGTGCATATTACACAATCCCCAAGCGTTAGGTAATTTCCTCTCTACTAGCTAGAGAAATTAATTGAATGGAAACCTTGGTGGGTAATGTTCGGAGCTTGGCTAGTTGTTAGCTCTCTACTAGCTAGAGAAATTAATTGAATGGAAACTGGAACTTAATCCGTAAAATTTGCACAGCTTGCGGAGCTCTCTACTAGCTAGAGAAATTAATTGAATGGAAACTTCATTTCTTTCAGCGATTATCTCCCCGTGTGTGACGATGTCTCTCTACTAGCTAGAGAAATTAATTGAATGGAAACAGTGCATTCGCATATGTAAAATTCAAAATGATCTGTCTCTCTACTAGCTAGAGAAATTAATTGAATGGAAACTATTTTCGGATTTGAATGATTCGTACACCTTGATAAAACTCTCTACTAGCTAGAGAAATTAATTGAATGGAAACGTAATCAAGGTGAACATAGCCCGATTCATGGAGTTTTTTAACTCTCTACTAGCTAGAGAAATTAATTGAATGGAAACTTCATGAGTCCGTAAAAGGTTCAAAAGGCGATTTTTTCTACTCTCTACTAGCTAGAGAAATTAATTGAATGGAAACATTGTAAATAGAGGTATTTACAATGGAATTCTTGATACTCTCTACTAGCTAGAGAAATTAATTGAATGGAAACCCACTAGCTTGTTTTTCTTGTATTTGTCTTTTCTTCTCTCTACTAGCTAGAGAAATTAATTGAATGGAAACATTGTAAATAGAGGTATTTACAATGGAATTCTTGATACTCTCTACTAGCTAGAGAAATTAATTGAATGGAAACCCACTAGCTTGTTTTTCTTGTATTTGTCTTTTCTTCTCTCTACTATAGCAAAGATCGGGGTGGTTAGGACAATCAATCGCTGAAACCCTTGACCGATAAGAGTTTGAAAATTGAAAGCGTCCTAAATAACCCATTTTTTGCTATAGCTAGAGAAATTAATTGAATGGAAACTCATTTTAGTCGTTGAAAGTGACAATTATGAACTTTACCTCTCTACTAGCTAGAGAAATTAATTGAATGGAAACTGAAAAGTCTTACTGCGTTGCTTGCCTAGCTTTAGCTCTCTACTAGCTAGAGAAATTAATTGAATGGAAACTCATCGAAGCTGTGGTTTATGGGGAGATCGAGGGACTCCCTCTCTACTAGCTAGAGAAATTAATTGAATGGAAACGAAGCTATTGTGTTTTCAGTAGCGTGTTTTTTAGACTCTCTACTAGCTAGAGAAATTAATTGAATGGAAACATGATTTACTCTGTGGTAGTAATTGTGATGAGTCCCCCGTTAACCTCTCTACTAGCTAGAGAAATTAATTGAATGGAAACTAAAGTATAAATTGGTGGAATGCGTGGATAGGCACCTCTCTACTAGCTAGAGAAATTAATTGAATGGAAACAATCTAGATATTTTAGACGGCTCACCTCCCTGCTCTTCACTCTCTACTCGCTAGAGAAATTAATTGAATGGAAACCCATCATTTAATTATTTCGGCTCTTCCGAACTTGTCATGTAAAATTACAGAAAAAACAGACAACTATTGCTGACCAATAAAACAATAATTTATCTTTAAAAGCTCACTATGCTTGCAATACAGCAATTTATTGGTTAAAATATAGACAGCCAAGACCAGCAATTTTAGACACAAGCTATACTTATGCCATCAAATCCACAATTAAAGTTAATGACCGAGCTACTTCACCTAGAAGGAGTTGTCGTTACCAATTATCAAATTATTACCGATATAGAAATTGTTTTACATTTAGAAAATATGTCAAGAGAAAGCCAGTGCATTCATTGTGGAAGTAAAACGGAAAAAGTTCATCAAAACAATGAATTAACAATCCGAGATTTACCCTTTGGAGAACAGGCATTATATCTGAGAATTAAT
>NZ_JADEXY010000027.1 GCF_015206885.1 Microcystis aeruginosa LEGE 91341
AGTAGTGGTCATAGTTGTTAATTTGGTTATTGGTTGTGGGGTGTGGGGTGTGGGGAGAGGGAATTATGAATTATGAATTATGAATTATGAAGTGGGGTGATGGGGTGTAGGGTGTGGGGTGTTTTCTCGGTGAACTGATAACTGATAACTGATAACTGATAACTGACTTCTAACCCAATTTTGGACAAAGATAAGCAAAAATTATTTATTGACTCCACAAACTTGAGAATATTTAAATTAACATTTCGCAATATTTACAAATTCTTAAGAATTAATTGAGAAAGATTTTTATTTAACAACGATGTTATAAGGGTAACAGCGATTTGATAGAATTTCATAGTGGGTTATTCTGTGCTTTTTTGGGTAGCAATGGTTGAAACCCTTGCCACACCTACAGGGTGATCCTAATTAAGACGGGTAAATCAGTCAATTTCAGGGGCAACGATGATCTTTTTTTTGTGTAGTTTTATTGCAAAAAAAAAGTTTTTTTGACAAAAAGCAAAAAGTATGATACAGACGCTGGTGTATTTCTGACTGCGAGTGATTATTGCAGAGTCAGGTCAAAATCAGGGGATTTTCTGTTTTCAAGTGATGAAATACAGAAAAGCAGCAATTCGATCGAGAAATCGATAAAAACAGCCTAGACTAGAAAAAGAATCCTCTATCCTGACAGCTATCCTGTGGAGATTACTTTTTTAGGAACCAGTTCCGGGGTTCCCACTCGTTCCCGTAATGTCTCTAGTATCGCCCTTCGGTTGCCGCAACGGGCGGAAATATGGCTGTTTGACTGTGGAGAAGGAACTCAACACCAGTTACTGCGTAGCGACCTGAAAAGTTCCCAAATCCGACGCATTTTTATCACTCATATGCACGGGGATCATATCTTTGGTTTAATGGGATTGTTAGCCAGTATTGGATTAGCCGGTTCTGCTCAGGATATTGATATCTACGGACCCCCCGGACTAGGGGACTATCTGCGTGCTTGTGCTAAGTATTCCTATACCAATTTAGCCAATCGGGTGCGTGTCCATCCCGTTTCCCCCGGCATAATCTACGAAGATGAAGAATTTACCGTCTCCTGTCAGCTATTAAAACATCGTATTCCCGCCCACGGTTATCGTATCGCCGAAAAAGACCGCCCTGGACGTTTTGATGTGGAAAAAGCCAACGCTTTAGGTATTCCCCCCGGACCAATTTACGGCAAGCTGAAAAAAGGGGAAACTGTCACCCTTCCCGATGGCAGAAAAATTCGCGGTCAGTCCCTCTGCGGAGAAACGGAAATCGGCCGTAAAATTGCCTATTGTACCGATACTATTTTCTGTGAAGGATCGATCGAATTGGCACGGGATGCAGATGTGCTAATTCATGAGGCGACTTTTGCACACCAAGATGCTGGGTTAGCTTTTGAAAGTGTTCATTCCACTTCGACGATGGCAGCCCAGGTGGCCTTGGCAGCCCAAGTAAAATTGTTATTAATGACCCATTTTAGTCCCCGTTATCTACCGGGGAATTCTCTGGATATTTCCAATCTGTTAGAGGAAGCGCGGGCAATTTTTCCTAACACTAAATTAGCCTACGATTTCCTCACCTACGAAGTCCCCCGCAACCGTCAAGAAATGGTCTTAGGAGTTAAGTAATTATGCCAGCAGCAGTGGAAGAAAAAAGCATGGTTCCCACGGTTTTAGTGGGTATTGGTGGTACGGGTAACGAAATTTTATCGCGATTGCGTCGTTTAATAGAGGAAAGTTATGGCAGTTTGAGTAATTTTCCGATTGTCAGTTTTTTGGTGGTTGACACGGATAAGGATTATAAAATCAGTAATCCTGAAGCTGCCGGCAGTGCTTTTAAAGATAACGAAAAACACTGGGCCCGGGTGAGTGGAAAACAGGTACAGGAGATGGTATCTGACATGGATAGATATCCCTGGATTAATAGTTGGTTTCCCCCGGAATTAGAGAGAAATATTACTTCCCTAGAAGCGGGAGCGGGACAAATTCGCGCCTGCGGTCGTTTTGCTTTATTTTGTAATTATCATGATATCCAAAGAAAATTTCTAGACGCGGTGAGACGGGTAAAGGGACAAGAAAACTTTATGCTTGATCGCTATGGAATTAAAGTGGGTAATAGTGCTATTAATGTCTTTACTACGGGGTCTTTAAACGGTGGTACGGGTAGCGGAATGTTAATCGATCTAGGCTACTGTATTCGTAATTGGTTACGAGGGGAAAGTAGTCCTTTGAGTACGGCAATTGTTCCCACTCCTGAAGCATTTGCGGGGATTAGTGTCGGCGATCGAGTTTTGGCTAATGGTTACGCTGCCTTGATGGAATTAAATTACTTTTCTGACTACAGAACCGAATATCATCAACAGTTTAGCAGCGGTTTAGTCGATGAAGTGGTTAGTAAATTACCTCCCTTTGATTTTACCTATTTAGTGGGGACAAAAAACGGCGAAGGTGATTTTAAACTCGGTCAAATTCGGGAAATGATCGCCCAAAATATTTTCCTAGATATGACCTCTGATTTTGCCCCCCATAAGCGTTCCATTAGAGATAATATTAAGGGTTCTTGGGCGCAAGCTGACCCAGGGGGACGCGGTTATCCTAAGCAATTTATGAGTTTTGGGCTATCAACTATTGAAATTCCTATTGCCCAAATTCGTGCCTCCTTATCGGAACGTTTAGCCAAAGATTTAATTAATTGGTGGCTGAATGATTCCGTGATTTTACCCGCTCAAATGTTGGAGTTAGTAAGAGGTGATATCCTCAAAAAAATGCGCTTGAGTGAAGGGGAATTAATTATGGATTTATGTGCCGACAAGGATCGCTCTTTAATTGCCATAATCTCCCAATGGATTAACGAAACTCGTCAGGAAATCAATCAAGATAATTGGCTATCTTGTACCAAACAGGGTGTTAACATTTTAGGCAACGAACAGGGAAAAATTCTGCAATTTATTAATGATTATTTAACGCCAAGAGTTGAGGAATTTAAACGCAATCATTTACTAGAATTGAGTCCCGATGAACGGCTGCACGGTGATTACCTGAAAAAGATTTATAGTAACCGGGATGAAATTATTCAACGGGGTAAAAAGTCCCTAGAAATGGAGTTTTATAATATCCTTGAGGATCGAAACCGTGGGGTAAAATTTGCCGAGAGTTTTATTCTTTTAGTACGACAAATCTTCACCGACATAGCAGAAAAATTCCGTCGCGATCAAGAACAGGTTTGGAGTCAAAACGAAAGTAAACGTCAACGAGAATACGACACAGCCTTGGCAGAAATTAATGATCTGAAAGATAAACTTCATATCTCGAAAAAAGATAAGATGGAAGAATATTGTGAACAAGCTTTAACGGGATTGGAAGGCTGTTTAATGGCCAATATTCAACGAAAAACCAGAGGTGCAGGAGTAGAGGTTATTAATCGTTTACTGGAACATCTTAATCAATTAGAAAGCCGTTTTAATCGCTTTCGTCAGAAATTAATTCAAAGTCGCGATCTATTTAATCTGCAAGCTAATCAACAGATTGATAGTGCCGATGCTTTGTTAATTAATGGGATTAAATTATTTGACAGACAAGAATTAAATAGTCTTTATCAAGACTTTATCGAACAATTTGCTTCGGGGATTGCTGGTAACAAAAATGCCTACGATACGGGTATGGATAACCTTTGTTTACCCCTCTCAGAAGAGATTTTAAAGCAATCTAGTCCCCTCTGGAAAGAAACGCGCCGCACCGACGAAAATATGCGTTTATTTGACATCACCGAGGTTGCCGATATTCGTCAAGGAGATTTTCAAAAAGTTATCCTAAACCAAGCTAATCAACTCCTACAAAATGCTCCCGCTAGTAGTCGCATTCAGCAGGAATTAGCCGCTTGCGATCGCTTGTTAAAAATTTATAACAACGATACCGATATTATCAATAATCTTCGCATTGCTTACCAAAAATCGCGACCCCTAATTATGCTTAATCCTGCGGTTTTGCGAGGAAAAGATGCGGGTTTTACACCCCAATTAAATCAAAATGTTGCCCTGATTGGGGGAAGAAACACCAGTAACCCAGCAGCCCAAAAAATTATTCCGAAACTGCGGGAATTTATTGCCAACGAAGACGATATTAAACCCTTGGGAGACGTGGAAAAATATCGTCTTGTCTTCGTACAGGAAATTGGCGGTTTTTCCCTACGCTGTCTGGAGGGAATGCGAGATTTGCGGCAATCCTATCAGGACTGGAAAGGAGAATTTATTCTCGCTAAACGCGCCCAACAAATGGGGGAAAATCGCGATTTACCCATCCCCGTACATATCCAAAAGGAACCGCCTTTCTGGGATGTTTTTCCCGAAGATCCGAGTATTTATCAATTGGTGGTGACAGCCCGAGCTTTGAAAGTGCTTTTTCCAGAATTCAATCGAGTCACTAATGAGAAAACAATTCGCTATGAAATTAAAACCGCAACGGGATTAAAAAAAGTCGATATCGCCACCAGTTGGGAAGATGCGGTACAGGTGTTAGAAGTAAAAGCTTGTCGCGAAGATAAGGAAAAAATTCAAAGTCAGGTGACAGCTAGGTTACAGGCTGCAGCCACTCCAGAGAAAAAACAAGCTTTGTATGGGACTTTCATTGAATATTTACAACAACGTTCCGAGGAGTTAACAGGAGGAAAAGACAATACAGAATATAAACGGGAAGATGCAATTATTTTGCAGTTAATCCATAACTATAAGTTGGATAGCGGTGGAGAAATTCCTCTTTCTTCGGTGACGGAAGTGGCTAACCCAGCTTTAATTATCTGCGGTAATTGTGGACACAAAAACCCGCCCTCGTCTAATTTTTGTTCTAAGTGTGGGGCAAAATTAGTTAAGTAGAAATTAGATTTTGGTTTTGATCCCCCCTGCCCCCCTTAATAAGGGGGGTGCCGATAGGCGGGGGGATCCTCCTTGATCATGGGGGTGTCTGACAATTTTTAATACCCACCTACTTAGAGTTTCGTCTTTGCTTCCTTGATAGTATAAATTTACTATAAAAAATCGGAGCAAATATTTAGGGACGGTGATGATTATCAGAACTAAAATCAGCAACTTCGGAAAAGCGAAATATGGACAGTCCAGAATCTAGGCAGCCGCGCTGTAATAAGGCGAAGGCAGACTTGGATAAACTCGCAGGATGTGACGGAAGACTTCTTCCGTTTTTTCTGCCACTTCTTCTTCCGTGTAGAGATCGACGGGTAAACCAGTATGATCGCTGTATAGAAAGTTGTGAATAGTAGTTTTAACCTCCGCCCGACTGGATTCTTTATCTAGCCAACGATCGATCTTTAGTTTCTCTTGTTTTAGGGTTTCCAAAAGCTGCGTGGCGATCTGTTTAATTTTTTCAATGTCTTGCGGTGATAGATTCTCTTTGGTTAAAAGGTCGAACAGGGCCAGGGATTCCTCGTCTAATCCCTCGCTAACCGCCCGTTGGGACTCTTGATCGAGTTCCTGAATAAATTCTAATAAGGCCTCGAAGGTCTGTTCGATCGCCACCCGATCCTTCTCGAAATTATAATCAGCGATGATCTGCTCGTAATGTTCTTGAAAGTTCGTCCGTTGCAGATTCTGCTCGATCATTGTTCGGAGACGGTTTTCGATGGCGTTTTTGAGAGTTTGGACGGTGGTATTCTTGCGATCGCTATTGGCGAATTCCTGTTTCAGACGCTCGAAGTTGATTTTACTGATGTTGTACAGTGGGGTATCATCGGCCCTCGCTTCGGTGGTTACATCGATCGCCCCGTCGATTACCGATCGCATTTCCAAGAGAATTTCCCCGATGTCTATTTTCTCCCGATCACCTTGAACGCATTTATAGATCAGTTTAATCGTGTCGTGAGCCGGACGGTAGTGATTAACCGATGGCTGATTAAGACAGGCCTTAAAAAGATGGAAGACCTCTTGGGAGAGGAGTTGAAAATTTTGTCGGGCCTGATCACTTCGATTGATCGCTTCCTTCGCGTCGTTAATGGCTTTATTGAAGGCAAAACTAGGTATTTTATATTCGAGGAGTGCGTCTAGGGATGCGTTACTTTCCCCCAAAAATTCTTTAACTGCCTCGATCGATCGGGCCAATTCATCCAGTAAATTTTCTTGCGGTTTCGTGGGGTCGAGACTAAGATGGTCTTCCCTGCGTCCCTGATCGGAAATTTGGGCGAGATCGGCGAGAGCTTGGCGGAGATTTTTGAGAATTCCGCAGTAATCCACGATTAAACCGTTAGTTTTGCCCTCGTTAACCCGGTTAGCACGAGCGATCGCTTGCATGAGCGTATGAGCTTTTAGGGGTTTATCGAGGTAGAGGGTGGAGAGGGAGGGAACATCGAAACCAGTCAACCACATAGCGCAGACGATGGCGATCCGAAAGGGGTGATCGGCTTGTTTAAAGGCATTTTCCGGGCTGATTCTTTTACCGTCCGCCAGTTCAAAGCCGTTTTTGATTACACTGCGATGGATAGTAATATCTAACCCGTGTTTCTGGAATTTGTCGATCTCTCCCTGTTCCTCGCTGACGATCACGGCCGTTAGGGTTGCTTCCATCCATTGAATCTGACGCTGACGATAGTTTTCCTCTTGGTCATCGGTAATTTTTTTGAGGTCTTTTTTCAGTTGTTGGATTTTTTCGCTCCAGTAACGATCGATCAGGTTATGCAGCTTGACACAGGTGAGCTTGTCGATACAAATCACCATAGCTTTGCCTGTTTCCCAAGCGGTGCTGTAATGTTCAACGAAATCACGGGCCAGCGCCTCCAACCGCTGCGGGGCCGTCAGGATGTAGTAATCCCTTCTTAATTCCGTTCTATTAAACCTACTCAAATCTACTCATGAGCAAATTTGACGTTAACTTCCTGCTTCACTGTAGTAGTGTCGGCACTATCTACTCCACAAGCTGACACGGTGGAACTCACCGCCAAAGAAGCTAGATTTAGACTAGCGTTCAAGTCTCGACCGCAAACTACATGGCATTGTTCACACTCAAAAACTCTTTCAGTTAAAGATAGAGACTCTTTCTTGTACCCACAATTGGAACAGGTTTTACTGCTAGGAAACCACCTATCGGCTATGATTAATTCCGAACCATACAACTGAGTTTTATAATCAAGTTGTCTTCGGAACTCGTAAAAACCCATATCCTGAACGGCTTTAGCTAATTTGTGATTAGCCATCATCCCAGACACATTTAAATCCTCAATTACTATCTTGCCGTGGTTCTTGGCTAAATAAGTGGTGAGTTTATGTAACGTATCTTTACGGATATTAGCTATTTTAAAATGAAGTTTAGCTATTTGCCGTTGGGCTTTGTTCCAATTATTTGAACCTTTTACCTTATGTCGGTTCAAGTATTGAAGTCTGGCTAATTGTTTTTCGTATTTACGATAACTTTTAGAGCCTTCAAACGTCTCCCCTGTCGATAAAGTAGCTAAAGATTTAATTCCCAGATCACAACCAACTACATCATGAGTTTTATTGGTTGTTTGCTGTTCAACTTCCATCTTAAAACTAATAAACCACCTATTAGCTTTTTTACTAAAAGTGACAGATTTTGGCTGGTATCCATAGGGTAGCGGCTCGTAGGTTTTTAACCAACCAATCACAGGAACTTTTATCTTTTGATGAGCAACTTTAATGCTCCCATCTAAAGTGAAACTATCCTGTTTACCTTTCTTCTTGAAATTTGGTGGTTTAGCTATCTTCTTGAAGCATCTTTTCCAAGCATCGGATAAAGCTCTTAACGCCCATTGGGGAGCGCATTTAGACACTTGATAATACCAATCATGCTCTGATTTTACCAATGCTACCAACCATTTGTGAAGGTCAATAGCCGTAGGAAACTTGATTTTTTCATCAGGGTTAGCTTGATTATGGTCTAAAATTTGCTTGGTTAAAGCCAAACCCCAATTCCAAGCATGACGTGCGGTTCCTGCGTGTTGGGCTAATAATGAGCGTTGTTGATTATTTAGTTTTAACTCAGTCTTGAATCCTAGTAGCAACGTCTCTTAGCTCCTCTACGATTTTTCTATTTTTATGGCTTCTAGAGCCATACAATCTAGCGGAAAATACCGTAATAATCTCTAAGACATCTTCTGCTAAATCCTCCTCAAATGTACTGTCTTCAGTTCGATTAATAATGACAACTTCAGTCCCGAATTGTTCACACAGACTAAAGATTAATTCACTACCAAATCTAAGTAATCTATCCTTATGAGTTAAGACTAATCTCTCTACTTTACTATCAACAATCAACCGAATTAATCGCTTTAATCCTTTTTTGTTGTAGTTAAGTCCTGAACCTAGGTCGTCTATAATTTCAACTTGCCAACCGTTTTGAGCGCAAAACAGTTCGACAACTTCTTTTTGACGTTCTAAATCCTTCTTTTGGTCATGACTAGAAACACGGCAATAGCCAACAGTATAAGAGAGATTCTCTTTTAAACCAAGCAACTGAGAAATTGTATAACGACGATGCCCATTAGCAGTCCGTTCTGGAATTAGTTTACCTTCAGACTCCCAACGCCTTAACGTCGATACGCTTACACCTTTCAATTTAGCGGCTTCCGATATGGTTAACTTACTCATAGAACGATTATAGCACAAGTCATGAGTAATTTTGGATAATATTAGTTAGGTTTTTGGCTTCTGTATTTAACCCTTTCTAAACGGTCTTCTATCTCGACATTTTCGATCTCTAACTCTTCGATTTTGGCGGCGATCTGTTCGTTGAGGTCGTTGACGGCGATCGAGAGTTTATCACCCCTTGCATCATAGTAGAGGGGAACGGTAGCTTTATCCTCGACCGCTCTCTGGAAGTCGTAGGTGGAGACATAATCCCCGAAATAGCGTTTAGTGATCTCGTCGTTGCTGACTAGAGGGGTGCCGGTAAAACCGATAAAACCAGCGCCCGGAAGTGCAGCCCGGAGGTTGCTGGCCAGGGTTCCGTACTGGGTTCGGTGGGCTTCGTCGCTGATAATGATGATATCGTTTCGGGAGTTGTAGGGTTGGTCGGGATTGACGGTTTGGTTGAATTTCTGGATGAGGGTGAAAATATAGGCTTTATGCTCTCCCAGAAGACTCTGTAACTGTTCGTTACTGGAAGCTCGGCAGAGTTCTTGCTCGTTATTGGTCAATCCGGAACCGGCAAAGGTATAGTAGATCTGTTCGTCTAGATCTGCGCGATCGGTACAGATAACGAAGGTATAGTTTGCGCCTAGTTTACGGCGAATTTTGCGGGTGAAAAAAACCATAGAGTAGCTTTTTCCGGAGCCTTGGGTATGCCAGAAAACCCCAAGTTTGTTATCTTTTATCCCACCCTCCCGCCATCTTTTCACAGAATCGATCGCTTGGTTAACCCCCAGAAACTGGTGATTCCGGGCGATAATCTTGCAGGTTTTGCCAGTGGAGTTATCGAAAAGGACATAATTTTCCAACAGATCGATAAAGTTATTTTTATCGCAGACTCCTTTTAGCATGGTTTCCATATCGACAATGCCGGGGTCACTCTCGGCCAGGCGTTTCCATGGGTGAAAGTGTTCGTATTTGCCGCAGAAACTACCTATTTTCGCGTCTATGCCATTAACTAAAATCGCAAAGGCGTTATAGGCGAATAGATGGGGGATAGTACGGATATACTTCAATAAATTCTCGTCGTAGGCCGCTTTTAGGTCGCGGTTGAGGTTTTTCGCTTCTAGGAAGAGTAGGGGAATGCCGTTAACAAAACCTACCAAATCCGTGCGACAGAGGTAGATTTCCCCCTGTATCCACAGTTCTCGAACCGCTAGAAAATGGTTATTGCTGGGTTGGTCAAAATCAAGGATTTTTAGGGTTTGTCTAATTAGCTCTCCTTTGGCGTTGCGGTAGCTCACCTGTACTCCATCGAGAAGGAGTTGATGTTTCTCTTGATTGGTGACGAGAAGGGTTTGACTAGAGTTGATTTCTTCGATTTGGAGAATGGCGGAATTATAGGCTTCTTCGGGAAGGTTGGGGTTAAATTCTCGTAATTTCTGTTTTAGGTAGCGTTTGAGGATAACTTCTTTCTGATTTTGCCGTCCGAGCAGGCTGTTTTCACCGTAATCCTCTTGATTATAAGCATAGACACTCTGCCAACCAAGTTGATCTCGCAGACAGTTGGCGGTGAGTTCTTGTACTTTATCCTCGGTGGTCATAGGGTCGATTGTGCGGGGGAGTGGTTTATTTTATTAATATTGCCAATTTTCAGGGATTTTTACAGGTGCGATCGATCTTTCGCCTCTACACCTCGATCTCTCCATTCATAAGTTTCGGAAGTAGTATGTCACGCGCTTGTTTTAGTTTTTGATTTTGCTTTTGAAGAACTTCTTTTTGCTCGAATATAGAATCTAAAGTTTCTGTCGCTAATTCTTGTAATTCGATTGAAGGTACTAATATAGAAATTTCTCTTAGTGCTGACTGTCGGATTCCGAAGACTGTAGTTCCCGTTTCTCTTGAATGAATTTCTGCTTGAGTTTTAGGAGTTAAAAGAGTACAAAATAACATTGCTGGTTTAATAACATCTACATTGGCTCTAATAGCATAAAGTCTTTGACTAAGACAGAATTTTTGCTCGGAAGTTAAATAGTAAAGTTCACCTAATGGAGCTTCAGAGGTCATTAAAATATCATATTTCTGTAATTCTGTTTTCATCCACTTTTCATACAAGCTCTCATTGACAAATTTACATTTGTCTAAGTTGATTAATTGATTATTCTTTACATTAAGTGCCGAAAGTGCTGGAATTCCAGAATTAGACCAATCTCCACCAAGTTTTTTAGGTGTTTTGCCACGATAATCAATTATATCTGATATGACTTCCTCTAATTTTAAATATTTCCACCCTTCAGGAATACCATCGATAATCGGGGTGTGTTCGTGTCCAGGGAAGCGTAAACGGACGAACCATTCCTTGTAAAGTAAGCGGGCTGAACGTTCTAATAACTCGATGCGGCGGCGATTATTTTCGATTAAATCATCATATTTGGAGAGGATATCGGCGATTTTTTCTTCTTGAGATTTATCGAAAGCCAAAACTTTAATATTAGCAATGTGATTTCTATTTAGTGTAGGAACGCCAGTACCGAAATTAAAACGAGAAAAATCAATATTTTTTAATACATAATAAATAAATCTTGGGTTATGTTCTTTAAAATCTTTTACCCATAGTGTAGTATTAAGTGGCCAAAAATCACCAGCTACATATTGACCGCCACCTATACTACCACTACGACCAATTACAACTCCCGGCCCCTTAACTTTGGCGATGTTGTGAGAACCGATTATACCTGTTGAAGCCACAACAGGTATATTGCCTATAACTCGCTGTATCTCTGGAAGATCAAAACCTCTTTGTAGTATGATTAAATTATTTAAAGCTATATATTTTTTGTTTAATTTCATAACTTAATTTTCAACTTAACTAATTTACATTGTAAAGGTAATAAATCCCCAACCCTTCAAAATTCTTAGCAATTCCATCAGCTAAACGAATCGCCCGCAGATGTAACCTTTTCTAACTTACCAAATTTGGGAATCACCGGTGGGAAGCAGGACTTTTTATCCCCCTAAATCCCCCTTTTCAAGGGGGACTTACGCAGCCGTAGCGCCCGTCTCACCACCAGCACCCCTACCGCGCTCCAGTTCCGGTTCCGGTTCCCCCCTTGAAAAGGGGGGCTAGGGGGGATAACCTTTTCAAGGGAAGCTAAGGAGGATCATCAACCTCCGTACAGACAGGAAGCGAAGAAATAAACCCCGATATTTTCTCACAAACCGCCTCGAAATCGTATTTAACCTCATCATTGGTGAAACGGATCACCGTTAATCCGTATCCCTCCAAAACCTTCGTTCTTCTAGCATCATAAGCCATTGCCTCCGGAGTAAGATGAACCTCCCCATCCACCTCGATCACTAATTTCAACTTCGGACAATAGAAATCAACGATAAAATGATCGATCGGTCGCTGTCGCCACATTTTTAAGGGAAATTGCCGGAGAAAAGCCCATAACTTTTTTTCTGTCGGTGTGGGATTTTTTCGCATTTCCTTGGCTCTAGGGACTAAATCGGGATTGTAGGGTAGAAAATAAACACCGTATTTTAATTTAGACACGATCGCTATCTCCATCGGTCTCCTTTAAGGAAATATACCCAAGTTCTTTTTTAAATTCCTAACCCTTCAAAATTCTTCGCAATTTCATCAGCTAAACGAATCGCCTCGAAGTTGAGATCATTTAACTCCAGATGAATTTCGCGTAACGTTTCCTCGAAATCGAAACCCTCATCTTCCTCCTCTGGGGAAACGCCGACATAGCGTCCGGGGGTTAAACTCCAATCATTCGCCTGTAACTCCTCGCGATCGACCACTTTAACCAACCCTTCCACATCCCGCAGCTTGGCATCGGGGAACCTTTCTAATAACCAGTGAGCGTGACGGTAGAAACTACGAACCGATTTAAGCTGTTCGATCGCATTCTGACGGTTTGTATCGGCTTCTTTGCGTAAGATATTGAGTTCGCGGGAATTCCACCACAGTTTACTATCTCTTGCTCCCAGATCCTTCTCGGCACGCTCGATCGCTCGACCTAATAATTTATTCACCAGATCCGCCTGTTTGCCCAGATCCCGGCTAAATTCGCCGTATTCGTGATAACGACGGACAGCCTCGTGTAAAGTATCTAAATCATCAGCATTATAGGAAATCGGAGGGAAACTGGCGTATTTATCCATGTCATCCTTAAAAAGCTCAGATGCTGTTCGGAGTTCTAACCATGTCCCGTCTTTTTCATCGATGAGATTATAAAATTTCTCTAGTGCCTCCGTTAACCTGTCCAGATGCTCGCGATAGTTTTGTAAAAGAGCGATCGATCCCTGATACTCTCGATCGATACTCTGGCAATAACCGACAACCAAATCGATAAAACGCTTGGATTCGCTCCGATAGAGCCAGACGATCGAGAGAATATTCTGTAACTGCTCTGGGCTAAAATCGTTGATCGTCCGGTTTACTTTCCGGTAAATATTGCGGGCATCGATCATTAATATCTTATCTTGAAGCTCGGCGGGTTTTCCTCGATTGAGAAACCACAACTCGCAGGGTACGGAGCGGGTATAAAAAAAGTTAGAGCGGATGGCGATCATTATGTCCACCGTTCCTGTCTCGATTAACTTCTGTCTTACCTTGCCTTCGTCTCTCCCGGCGCTGGAAGCTTGGGAAGACATAACAAAACCGGCTTTTCCTCGATCATTGAGATAGCTGTAGAAGTAACTGATCCATAGATAGTTACCGTTGGAAACTTTGTTATTTTTATTGACTCCTGGCAATCCGAAGGGTAAGCGCTCATCACCATCTACCTTACTGTCCACCTCGTCCACGTTAAAGGGAGGATTGGCCATTACATAATCCACTTTCCCAGCTAATGCCAGCGGATCCTCGTAGTAGGTGATCGCTTTTTGGATATCCCCTTCTAAACCGTGAACTGCGAGATTCATCTTGGCTAAACGAATCGTGGTCGGATTCTTCTCTAACCCTTTAAAAGTTAACATCTGGGGGTTGATGCGCTGTCTCTCAACGAAATGTGCGCTCTGGACAAACATTCCCCCCGAACCACAGGCAGGATCGAAAACCAATCCGTGATCGGGTTCTAAAACATTGGCGATCAAAGATACTAGAGAAACGGGAGTAAAAAACTCTCCGTTATCGTGAGCTTTGAGATTAGCGAATTGAGTTAGGAAATATTCGTAAATTCGCCCGAAAATATCCCCATCGGCTTTTTTTAACTCTTCCGGGTTTAAAATCCGTAGTAAATTCCCTAATACCACGTTATCTAGCTCTTGGTACTCCGTTTTCGGTAAAATACCCCCTAAAGGTGGATAATCCCCCTCGATCGATAGCATTGCTTCCATTAAGGAGGTCGATCGATTGACGCTATCGGGGAGCGCCACCAGAAAATCGAACTGAGCTTTTTCTTGGAGATAGATCGCTCCTTTGCACAAGAAATCTTCTTTGATTAAGGAGCGTGTTTTACCCTGTCGCTTCGGTAAATCCGCCTCTACCTCCCTCTTAACCTTGAGAAAACGACTATAGGCATGACGGAGGAAAATCAAGCCCATAACGGGCAGAAAATACTCGTTACTGGCATAGTTAGAATTAGCTCGCAGAGTATCGGCCGCTTTCCAGAGCTTTTTTTCGATCGCTTCGATGTTGTCCAGTTGGGCCATGAAATTTTACTCAAGAATTAGGTAGATGGTCGAGCCTGAAGGGAAAAATAAGGGATTCTGTATAGTATCTATCTTCTCAAGTAATGGCAGCGATGGTTAATTGCCTTCACCGCTCTCCCAGAACAAACAGGAGAGGTCTTTTGATAGACTAGAGTTATGGCCCCAGAGTGGGGAGCTAGGGGCAAGAAAAGCTTAATATTTGAGATGAACCGATCAAGCCAGAATATCGTCTAGAATTGATTAGCTCAAAAAATCCTGACTGCATTTACCTTTAAGCAAACTTTTCTAAAAATGATGGCTGAATTACTGAGTCTAGTTCCTGCCAAGTCCCTCGAAACCGATGTAGTGGTAGGGGAAGCACCGGCAGTATGTCCCCTTCCTCCAGTGACGGTTAGTAATGATACCCTACTTATTTCCCTAATCGATCGCCTGCGACGTACTTTGGAAAATCACCGCGGCGAAAATCAAATTGTGGTGATGCAGGATTTCCCAGATCCGGATGCTCTTTCTAGTGCCTGGGCCTATCAAATTATCGCCGAACAGTACGATATTCACTGCGATATAGTCTATGCGGGTACTCTCTCCCATCAGGAAAATGTCGCTTTGGTAAAACTAACAGGTTTACCGGCTAAACGTTGGGGAGTCAATACTCTCAAGGATAGAGATCTTTCGGTTTATCAGGGTTGTGTTTTTGTCGATGGTCAGGGAACCAATAGTCAGTTAACCACTCTGGTTAAACAGGCAAAAATTCCCATTATTGCCGTGATTGATCATCATACTCGCCAAGGGGATATAGACGCAGAATTTGTCGATATTCGCCCCCAAATCCGGGCAACAGCGACGATGTTAACCCAATATATCCAAAAAGGGTTAATAAGTTTTAATACTAGCGATACCGTCCATGTTAAGTGTGCCACTGCTTTGATGCACGGATTGCGATCGGATACGAATAATTTAATGCAAGCGCAAGAATGTGAATTTATTGCTGCTGGTTATCTCAGTCGTTTCTATGATGCCCAATTATTAAACGCTGTCCTGCAATCGGCCAGATCCCGACGGGTGATGGATGTGATCGAACGGTCCCTAAAAAACCGTATTATTAAAAATAATTATTCGATCGCTGGGGTCGGTTATTTGCGTTATGATGACCGAGATGCGATTCCCCAAGCTGCCGATTTTTTGGTGACAGAGGAAAATGTTCACACGGCTTTAGTTTATGGTATCGTTCACGATGAAGATGAAGATATCGAGTTAGTCATCGGTTCTATGCGTACCAGCAAAATTACCCTAGATCCCGATGAATTTCTCAAGGAAGCTTTCGGACAGGATAACCAAGGTCGCTTTTTTGGTGGTGGTCGTTATATGGCCGGAGGTTTTGAAATTCCTATCGGTTTTCTCGGTGGTTTTAATAATAATGCCGAATACGCTAAACTCAAGTGGGAACTATATGACACCCAAATTAAACAGAAACTTTCTCATCTGGTTAACCCCGATGAAAAGGTAATTCGCACCTAGCTATTAGACCTCAGCTATCTGTTATCATCGCAAAGACCGACCCTAAACTGATATGAAACTTTATTTTGTGCGTCATGGATTAGCAGGACAATCGGGGGATTATCTCAACGATAGGGAACGTCCTTTAACCGAGGAAGGTAAGACAAAAACTGCTAAAGTTGCCCAAAGATTAGGACAGTTGGGGGTGAAATTTGACCTAATTCTCACTTCTCCCCTGGTGCGTGCCGTGCAAACCGCCGAAATTCTCCAAAAAGAGGGTTTAAGCCGTAAAATTGAGCAATTTAATCCCCTATCACCCAATGGCAATATTCAAGATTGGGTGCAATGGTGGCAAAAGTCGGACTATCAGCGAGAGGAAAACGCGATCGCACTGGTGGGCCACGAACCGGATTTAGGCTATTGGACGGAAATGCTAGTTTGGGGCAAGTTTCAAGGAAAATTATCGGTCAAAAAAGCGGGAATAATTGGTCTAGAGGTTCCCAATCAACAAAATCCCCTAGGCAAGTGTCAGTTATTCTGGTTGACAGCGCCAAAATTACTCCTCTAGGAATTAATAATAAATCCGTTGAGTAGAGGCTAGTTATGAGGAGAGGCACTCAGACAAAACGGAGAATAAATAATCAGTTTTTAATAACTGGATTTAGTATAAAATAAGGCTTTTGACCTGTTAAAATCCGATGTTAGGGCCAGAAAATAGGATTGGAACCTTCAAAAACCTTGCATTATCTTTCTTGTAGTACACAGACTGGGACAAAAAACGCTTTACGGCTTTGTAGGGTTAATTCATGAATTAACCCTACCTTCTATTTTTAGAGTTTACAATTTATGGACTAATAAAAGTGTTAAATGTTACTTTAAACCAAATTTACTTGATAATATCAAAGAATATCTAGAAAAAAGAGTCTCTGTATCGGGGATAGTTACCTCTAGAGAAGAGGGGGAAAAAATCGGGATTAAAGTTGAGTCAATTGATCTTTTTCCTGAGAAAAAAGATTTACCTAGCATTGAGGAAATGATCGGAATTTTGGGAGGAAGTAATTAATTCGTTGATCAAAAAAGCTACACTACTGGGATTCTCGTGTTTTTTTAGCTTTCCTGAAAAATGAAAGGGATAAAATTAATGATCGTACTTTTGTTCTCAAAGCAGCCGAGGATGGTTAGGGAATCCGTCACCGCCGCCTACTCCAGTGCAGTGGAAGCCAGTCGCCTGAAGCAATCAAAACTATCCAGGGTGCAGGAGTTGAACCTGCCTAGCACGAATTATGAGTTCGTTGCCTCAACCGCTCGGCCAACCCTGGGTTATACTATTAACTCATTATAGATCGGTAATCACTCCGAACGTGAAAATTCAGCCCCACCAAGATGAAAAAATTTTCAATCAGCACCTCCTTGCAGTTAGGACTCCTTTTGATGGTAGCCATGTTAGCCGCCGGTTTCGGTAGCGGTTGGGTAGCCTATCAATTGGGAATCGCCTCGCTGAAGGGAGTCAGTCAACCGGATATCAACCCCGCTAAAAAGTTTACCAACGATCGCACCAGTTATGGACGCAATCAGACTTTTATCCCCGTGAAGGAAGAAGAGGTGCTGAAAAGAGTGAGAGTTTATATGCAACAACAGAAAAACAAACCGCAATCAAAGGACGAAACCAAAGGATAGGCTTTAAAAAAGGCGAATTTTGCCTTTTCGCTATGGATAATCAGGATTTATTGACTCGTTTAATTTTAGTCTTTTTACTAATCGTCCTCAATGCTTTTTTCGTAGCGGCGGAATTTTCGCTCGTGTCTGTCCGTCGTACCCGCGTCAGTCAGCTAGTGGCTGCGGGAGATGTGCCAGCGCAGACGGTCCAATCTCTACAAAGAAGTCTCGATCGCTTACTTTCCACTACCCAATTAGGCATCACCCTTTCTAGTTTAGCTTTAGGTTGGATTGGGGAGAGTACCATGACCGTTTTTGTGAAGAAATTACTAAGTTTTTTACCCTTTTCTTTAAACTGGCAAAATCTTCTCTCCCATGGGTTCTCTCTTTGTCTAGCTTTTTTAATTGTTGCCTATCTCCAGATAGTTTTTGGGGAACTTTATCCCAAATCCCTAGCTTTAATTTATGCCGAACCGATGGCGCGATTATTAGCGGCACCTATTGGCGTTATTTCCCGAATTTTTAAGCCTTTTATCGGTATTCTTAATCAATCAACTCGTTTTTTATTGGTTTTAACCCGTATCCCTGAAGTGGATCTGCAGCGTTCTAGTCGGGTAACTTCCGAGGAATTACAATTAATTATCAGCATGGAAGGGGAATTAACGGGATTAGAAGCAGCGGAAAGGAAAATCTTAAACAATGTTTTCCAGTTTAGCGAAATCACTGCCGCAGAAATTATGGTTCCCCATAACCGTTTAATAGCTATTCCCTCGACTGCAACTTTTGAGGAATTATTGCTCCAAGTAGTTAACAGTGGCTATTCTTGTTATCCTGTGGCAGGAGATTCTGGTGATGATATCCGTGGTCTGATCGATTTTAAAGATTTAGCTTTACCCCTTGCCGAAGGTCAGTTAAATTTAACAACCCCGATTAAAACTTGGTTGAAACCTGTGCGTTTTTTCCCCGAAACTACCCCTTTAAATGAATTACTAAGAGTGATGCGGGAATCATCCTTAAAGATGGTTATCATTGTGGATGAATTTGGCAGAACAGCAGGTTTATTAACCCTGAAAGATTTAATCGGTGAGATTCTGGGAACTTTTTCCCCTAGGGATGAATCGGGAAAAGTGGAATATCAAATCCTCGATGAATCAACTTTTCTCGTACAAGCACAAATGAATTTAGAGGATGTGAACAAAGCATTAAATTTAAGCTTACCCTTGGCCGATGAATACCAAACCCTAGCTGGTTTTATCCTCCATCATTGGCAAAAAATACCGAGGGTGGGAGAACAATTATATTACCAAAATTTAGAATTTACCATCATTTCTAAGGTAGGTCCTCGCTTGGAACAAATTAAGATTTATCGACAACAACTATCCTAAGAATATAAACAAGAAACAACTTTTCTCATTTAACCTTCTCCATCGTTAATCGCGTCAATAGCTGCCCACTCCTATCAGGGTAAGCAAGCGCATCTTAATAATTCTTGACAAAATCAACTTTATAGCAGTTTTCATAAGAATGAGGTATGAGCAAGGAGCTTAAACCCTTTGTTGGCAAAACTTGTCCATACCTCAGTAACGTGAAAAGCGCTATATGTAAGTTGCTTACCCAGGGGGCGATTCAGGCATATTTGAGGAGAATTTGCCCTCTCAATTGTTAAGCAAAAATCGACCAAATTATGAAGATTTCGTAACCATTCTGATTGACTGGTATCACTTGAAATGCCGACGCAGATCACAAAATTGGCCAATTATCAATAGCGTTTGAGATGCTCTCACCCTGGACAGTATTGACATTTGGAAAAATGCAATGCTACGATGTTTTTATTGATAATTTAAGCCGTTCAACCCCAATAAGAAAGAGAGAAAAAGGCTTATCTGTTCCCAATTTATCTAGAACACTAAATCGCCATGAGTAATCTGATAGACTATAATACGATTCAACAAACTATCGTGAGCAATTCTACTCAGCGATTAGTGTCCACAAGTAACAATAAATATTATTGGTGGAATGATTATAATCAAAGTTATAATTTTTTAGTTGATACCAGTTTTATCGTAAATTCTCAGGGTATTAACTATTCTATTAAACAAGTTGATTCTGACAATGCAGGAAACTTTTATTTTCTGACATCAACTGGTAGCGGCGGTTCTCAGCAATACTACTTATGGAATTGGAATTCTTCATCTCCAAATTTAGAGGGTGCTATTTGGATTCCTTATCCAGCAAATCCTAGCTATCACAATTTTATTGACTTTACGGCAACAAGTAATGAATTATGGGTAATCTACAACGGCGGAATTGTTCAGCAATATTTATGGAATTCAACCCAAAATACATATAATCTAGGGTTTTATGGCATTTTAGGCAATTCGGGATCCGCTAAAACGATAACCACAGGAAAAGAAGATGGCTCAGTTTGGGCAACCGATATTCAGGGGAATCTCTACAGTTGGAATGGGACAAGCTTTAATCTATTTAATGGGGGTAATAATCCCGCTTTCCAACAAATAGTTTCTCTCAACAGTCAAACTCTGTTAGGTTTAGACAATAGTGGCAATATCTATGCTTGGTCAAGTGGTGCTAATGCTTTTATTGAGTTAGATAATGTCATTCCCAATTTACCCGTTTTTAAGCAAATCCAAATTGATGAAACAGGGATTTTATACGGAATAACTAACCTAAGTGTTCCTTATCAAGTGGGCAATCTTAGCTCAATTTTAGGGTTAAACAACTCCAGTGGCCAACCCTTTGGTCTGACGACTGTTACAGATGGTAATGGTGTCACCCATGCAGTTTGGAATCAAAACGGACAAATCTATTACGGTTATCAACCTTCTGGGACTAATGGTCAATATGTTGGGGTGACACCGCTTAATGGTGGTATTGGAAGCCAAAGTCAAGGAAGCACCGCCAATTTAACCTTAACTAAGACACAAAATGGAGGAGTTGTTGCGTCTTGGATAGGGGGAAGTGGCAATAATGCGGAAGTTTATACTTCTTCCCTAAGTTCTTCTATTTATGGGGGTTATCAATGGAGTTCTCCCACACAGTTGACTGACGATGAATTAGAAGACACAAATTTAAACGTTGTGGCTTTAAGTAATAACAATCTTTTAGTAACGACTCGAAAAAATAACCAAGCTGTTAGTCAACTGGTTGATATTAGTCAACTTCCTGTAACAGCCACTGACTCAAATCAATTAACCTTTAAACCCAAAGGAACAGAATTTACCTACTCAATTGTTCCGGGGGTTTTGGACAGAGCATCTGGGATTATTACTCTCCCTAATTATGTTGCTATTACTGTCGGGGTCGGGACGGGTAATTTACCTAAAGCATTCGAGTCTATTAAAAAGAAATTTGGGAAATATTTTAAGGGTTTTAATATCAGTGCAGATATTGATGCTACCACTTGGGATTTTAGTTCTCAGTCTCCCCCAGCCTATAATAGTTTAAAACTTAGTGCAACCCTCGGACTGGGAAAGGTATTCTCAGAGTATGTTGATTTAAATATTTTATTTTTTGCACAAGGGGCTGGGGCATGGAAAACAGTAACTAGCTATCCTTCTAGTGTTAGAGCTAAAGCGGGGGGGGGATTTGATCTTGAGGTAAATGCCCTTGCAATGGTTCTAAATAGCTTGTTTCCCGGTACAGGTGAGGCCTTGGAAGTACTTAGTAAAAAAGGTGTGTTTAGCATTAATGCGGGGCCAGTAGTAGGGCTTGATCTTAGCTTTACTACAAGTATTCAATTTGACGAGAATACAAAGAACATTCAACCCAGTGATTACTTTTTTAAACTGGTTGATAAAGATGGCGCTCCACCAACCGATGACACCCCTCAGGCGGAGCTCTTTTGGCACTTAGATACAACTAAATTTTTTAGCTTTTTAGGTGACGCCTTTTCATCCGGGGATGAAAACTTTAGTTTGGAAATCAAAACCGGTCTTTATGTTAAGGCCAGTGTATTAAAAGATTTTATTAAGGTGGACATTAAAGGGGTTCAGACCGAAGACTTTGATACCCAGGGTTTTTCGGGGGCGAATTATACCAACAAAATTAAAGTTACAGTTACTCCGCTTGTCTTCTCAGTTTCCTATGTTAACTATATCCGAATTAATGATAAAGTCTCTGGTTTAACTGGAGAAAGCGAAATTTTTCAAAATCACCGAGGATTACCTGCCAGTGTTTCATTAGAACCTAATTCCACAATTTATCTAACTCAACCCGGTTACTCTACATTATTAGGAGAAGATGTCAACGATTTAATTGATAGTAGTGATATATCCTACATCATTGCTCCTGATGGCACAACAGTTTACGGCACATTTACAGGAAGTGTAGATGACAATTCAGCTAATCTTTCCTATTTATACTTTTTGAATGGAACATTAGGCAGTAATGGTATTAACTGGAATGCCAACAGTTTACAGGCTATTTCCAATACAGCCGGAGCAAATCAAACCCCAAATATTGCCCTAGATACAAATGGCAATGTTGTAATTGCTTGGCAATATGAATCAATCAATAATCCCACCGTACAGCAGATTGCTACTACCCCACCGGGACAAGTTTATGTCGTATATGGACAAACAGGAAATAACCCAGTAAACTTAGGAAACTTCCCAGAAAATCCCAACCCATCTGGGTTCTATTGGACATTAGACAATGAATACTTTGCCAGTTTTGGGCAAGCCGTGACCGCTTTAGGAGATGTTAATGGCGGTGGTAAAAATGATTTTGCCATGACTGCACCGGATCTTGATGATGAACAAGGCGGCGTTTATGTGGTATTTGCAGAAGACTATAACCAAGTTAATGACCTCAATAATTTGGGTAGTAATGGACTGCTTTTGACGGGACAAGCGTTGAGTGAATTGGGTTACAGTATTGCCAATGCGGGAGATGTCAATAGCGATGGTAAAAGTGATTTAATAATTGGTGCGCCTGGTTTAAATAACAATCAAGGAGGTGCTTATTTACTCTATGGGGGAACCTTATTTGAGACATCTCAAAGCCTCACAAATATTGATACTTTACTCAGCAATAATCCAGCTTACGGACAACAAATTACTAACCCCAATGGACAAGCAGGAGATCGTTTTGGTTCTGTAGTAACAGGGGGTTACGACTTTAATGGAGATAGTCAAGCAGACTACGCCATCCTGTCACCCAATGCCAATCAAGAAGCAGGAGAAACTACCTTAATTCTCTCCCAGTCTATTGCTAACGAGGTATTTACTTTAAGCGTCAACCAAAGCGGTAATTTAGTCCTATTCAATCAAACCAAGAATACTCAAGTTTGGAGTACCAACACCTCACCTCCAGAGCCTCAATATGCCAGTTATTATCAAGCTACCATGCAATCAAATGGTAACTTTGTTTTATCTGAATGGGCCGGTGAAGCTCAACTCTCTTACTGGTCAACTAATACAGCAGGAAATCCGGGTGCTTATCTTGCGTTGGGTGAAGATGGGGGTCTGTATATACGCAATCAACAAGGGAATAATATTTACACTTTCCATCAAGGTACAAATCCCAATACTTCAAGAGTTAGTCGCCTCAACGAAGGAAATAGCATTGTTTCTAATAACTCCAACTCCAATTTAACCTACCAAAGTTACCTCGGTGGGACAATAACCATAACTAACAGTACCTCAGCGGTTAATAACAATACTCTGTTAGATCTAACTAGCATCGCTCTAATTCCAGACGTTAATCAGGATGGCAAGGCAGATTTACTGATTGGTGGAACAGGAGCTGCAGTTATCCTATTTGGCGCGAATTTATCCACTCAAACCTTAGATTTAGGAACCATAAACCCGGGTCAAGGCTTCGTTATTTTTGATGATTTAGACAACCCTGCACCGTTACAAGTAAGTAGTGCTGGTGATGTTAACGGCGACGGTATTAACGATGTAATTGTTGGCTATCCTGCTACCCAAGATGCTAATGGAAATTATCTTGCAGGAAATAGTTACATTATTTTTGGTAGTTCAAATCTTTCCTCAAACCAAAATAACAGTATCGGTTTCTCCGGAATCAATGGAACAAATGGCTTTACTATTACCGGTGCTGGAACAGAAGTCAGCGGTGCTGGCGACTTAAACGGTGATGGTGTAGGAGATTTACTAATTGGTGAACCCAATGGAGGTAATAATCAAGCCGGTGTAAGTTATGTCATCTACGGAGGAAAGAGTAACAATATTGGCAGCGTCGCTAATATTAATGTTAGTAACATCGGCACAACTGTTCAGGGTTATGTAATTGGTCAAGGAGGAGCAAATCAACTCAGCGGGTCTTCTGTTAGTGCAGTAGGAGACTTAAATAATGATGGTAAAGCGGATTTATTAATAGGAGCGCCGAATACAGTTTCTAGTGATGCTCTCAA
The DNA here is from genome assembly GCF_015206885.1 of Microcystis aeruginosa LEGE 91341. Lineage (GTDB taxonomy): Bacteria > Cyanobacteriota > Cyanobacteriia > Cyanobacteriales > Microcystaceae > Microcystis > Microcystis aeruginosa_H. Next base: position 23,802 of record NZ_JADEXY010000027.1, read on the forward strand.
TCAATTACAACAAACCATCACCTCCAACTATGTCATCGGACAAGTAAGTAATGGAACCTTAAATACCCATAATTCAACCCCCACAGCCATCCCTTGGTTACAACCCGGTCAATCTGTACAAAGTTTAACCTCAACTCCCTACGGTGTTCTCGCTATATGGACAACTAGCACAGGTTCAGGAGAAACGGCTCAAACTAACTTATCTGTCGCCTTTTGGGTCCCTAGTGGAACGACAGGAAGTTGGAAAAACTATCAATCTAGCGTTACTACCCTTTCTGGCTCTAATTTGAGTTTTTCTAGCATCAATGTTAATGCTAGTAATAATAGTATTACTTTAGGTTGGGTTGTGCTTGATTCCACAACCGGAACCTCCAGTCTTGGCCAAAGTATTTATAACGGAAATAATTGGAATACGGCTAATTCTATCCAAACAGATTCTAATCCTACGCCACCGGAACAGATTGATAATATTATTAGTAATCCCACCACCGGTAGCACCAGTAATAGTGTCTTCTCAGTAAGTCATAAAACCGTCAAAGAAACCGTCAAAGAAAATGAAGGAAAAGTGACTTTTACCATCACTCGAGAAGGTGACATCAATACCAGCAAAACCCTAAATTATCGCACAGTAGATATTAGCGCCACCGCCGGAGCCGATTACGAACATAAAGCTGGAACCATCACCTTTACTCCAGGCGAAATCAGCAAAACCATTGAGGTGAAGATTTTTGACGATAACTTATTAGAACATCTCAAGGAGAAATTTAAGTTAATCCTCGAAGATGGTCAACAAACCACTTTAACCGCTTACGCCACTTTACAGGATACCAACCAAACGATTAACTTATTGGCTATAGATAGTGGTTTTTCCATGATTGGTCCATTCAATGATCAATTAGGTCAAGCTTTAGGTAGTGCGGGGAATGTTAATAAGGATACTAATGGCAATAATAATAATGCCCCTCTTGATGATTTCTGGATTTCCGCCCCCGGAGACAATAACAGTCAAGGCAGCATCTACCTAATTTTTGGCTCTCCTTCCGTACAAGTATCAGACCAAGGACTTAACTTAGATAGTCCCCAGTCAGGTCAAAACGTTGTCAAAATTACAGGGGATGCAACGACTACTATCACCTCCCCCCAAAGTGGCAATAGTCTTAGTTCTTGGTCAGGTTCTTCTAAGAGTTGGTATGCGATCGCCGCTTCTAACGCAACCAATCAAGGGGGAACGAACGATAGTAAGATTTATATTTTCGATAATTCAGCGATTACTCAAACCAGTGGGGCGATCGCCCTTAATTCCCTAACCACATCACCCCTAACAGGTAACAGTAGTGACGGTTTTGGAGAAACAAGTCTGTTAGCAGACTTAAATGGTGATGGAACACCAGAGTTAATCGTCGGTTCTCCGTTAGGTAATCAAGTTAAGGTCTATCAACTATCAGGGTCTGGTAAAAATATTACTACCAGTCTGATTGCTACTATTAATGCTCCCAGTGCAGGTCAAGGTTTAGGGTCTGCCTTACAAGTCTTAAATTTAAATGGAGATGGTAAACTTGATTTAGCCATCGGAGCGCCTGTCGTTAATCCAGTAAGTGATCCCAGCAATCCTCAAGATATTCGCGGTTATGGTGGTGCAATTTATGTATTATCAGGAAGCCAATTTAATTGGTCAAATACCAACGCATCTATCAACTTAACCGCTACTACAAGTGCAACTAACTGGGTTTTTGATGGCATAACCAGTTTCACCAGTGGAAACGTTAACGGTAAACTGAATCCAAGTACCGGTGAGCCAAGTAGTAATCCCGCTACGAACTACGGTTTTTATGATGGAGTTGGTAATGCGATAACCACCCTAGATTTGAATGGAGATGGTCATTTAGATTTAGTAATCGGTGCGCCTAATGCTGCGGTTAGTGGTACTACTAATCTCGGCAAAGTTTATGTAATATTCGGAAATTCTGGCTCATTACCTTCGAGTTTAGCCTCTATTGGCGCGGGTAAAGGAGTAACTTTTGCCGGGAATTTAGCTTTAGGACAAGCGGGTTGGGCTGTTGCTAATGGAGGTGATATTAACAATGACAAAATTAGTGATTTACTCATCGGCGCACCTTTTGCTTATGGTAATGCTGGTAGTGCCTATATAGTCTTTGGCAGTACAAATGCCTTCTCATCGGGTGGCACAATTTATCTCGATCCCAATCTAACGGATTCTCGTGTTTTCCAATACCAAGGAGTAGCTAACCCATTAAGTAATAGTAATCCTTCTAATGCAGGTAATGTGGGACAGAATCTTAATGGGATTGGGGATATTAATGGCGATTACGGTTCTATTACGGGGGGAGATGATATTATTTTGGGGGCCCCTAGTAGTAATGATGGTAATGGTCATAGTGAGGCTTATGTGGCCATTGGACATCCTTGGTTACAGGGTGGACTTTCCCTGAATGTTAATGATTTACGCAGTGATAATGGTTTTATCTTAGTCAATAAATATCCCGGCGTTTCAGTAGGAGATGTTAATGGGGATGGCTTTGATGATTTTGTTAATGTTGGATCATGGTCATCGGGGGCAACAAATGAATTAACAATAGGAGCAAGCACCTTAACCAATGTTGGCGCTCCACGAACTTACACCCTTACCGCCAATGATTTGAATTTACCTCTTGGTAATTCAATTATCTCTCCTAGCACTACTTTAATTGCTCACGGGGATTTTAATGCGGATGGTTATGAAGATATTGCTCAAGGTAGCCTTAACAACCTAAATGAGACAACGGAACTACTAGTCAATATGGGTAATAGCATTGTGAACAATGTTATTGCGGGTCAAACTTTATTTTCTTCTTATTACTTCTCTATTCTTTCCATTCGTCAAACCTGTGCAGGGGATATTAATGGTGATGGCTATGATGACTTAGTGGTTCTAGCTTCGATGATAGACAACATTGTTGAAAATACTACTTCTTATCAAATTCTTTATTTCTTGGGTTCAGCAAATGGGTTGAGTTCCCAATCCCAGCAGAGTTATGATCTTGGTGAGATGAGCTATGCACCGGGGATTGGAGTAGCGGATATTAACGCCGATGGAGTCTCAGAAGTTATCACCCTTGAATACGAACTTGGTGGCTCTTCTTTCGAGGTAGAACTCCAAACACAGGTTAGTGTTTACCAATTCAATAATGACATCCATTTACCCCTTTCTGAGCTATCCTTGAGTTTTCTTAGCTCTCCTTGGACAGATAGCAGTCCTAGGAATGGGTATTGGCCAACAATCAATGGCCTAATCAACTCATCCATTAGTTCTGGTGACTTTAACTCTGACGGTATTGAAGACACATTAGTGTCTATCGCCGAAACATCTTGGTATGAGGGTGAAGGTGTACAAGCTTATCCCGTTATGCGCTCTACCATCTTATATGGCACGGGGAAAACTAACAATTTTGGACAATTTCAAACAAATATTGATTATAATAATCCGAACTACACTTATTCGGATAATCTTCCTTCTCCTGCTGTTGCCGTTGGAGACATAAATGCTGACGGTTTTGATGATATTCTTTTTGACCAGGTGATTCCTTTCAATCCAAGTTACATCCAATTAGGTTCATCGGAGATTACCCCCTATACCCCCACAACACCGCCCAATACCAGCCTGAATAGCAACACAATTGTTCTCAATGGCAGTCAAAATCAGATTCCCATTCAAGGCTTGCCGAATCGAACCCTACCTTATCAAACCAATGCCGGTGGGGATGTCAATGGTGACGGTTATCAAGATATCATCATCACTGATACGAGCAATTATGACTTAACCTATGTCGTTTATGGTCAAGATTGGTTAACCGCAGATGAGCAAAATAGCGGTAGTGAAACCTTTACCTTTTTTGACGGAACGAATGGTAATGATGTTTTTACCATTCCCTCGAATGTTACTACTCCTAAGATTGTGTTGCGGGGTCAAAATGGCGATGACTTTATGTTAATTCCCACCGCTAACACTTCTCAGATTTATGCTTTCGGCGGCGAAGGAGATGATCAAATTGGCTTAGGTGGTGAATACGGAACTGATAGTAAAACTATCGGTAAAATTGATGGAGGTGGGGGTTTTGACACTATTTTTATTCCCCAAACAATAGGTCAACAAACTCGGCTTTATCTAGATGCTAACATTGGTCATCTGTTTAATATTGAAGCTGTTGATATTGGCTACAATAATTCCGTTCAATTTAATAAGTCTAGCTTGCTGCAAATGCTCGACAGCAATCAAAAGCTATTCATTAATGGTGCTTCTCCTTCAAGTGCTTATTACTCCGATCCTTCCACTGTACCTTGGACAAAATTAGGTTCTGATGCTTATGATGGAGCAGTTTATGAAATTTATGGTATTACAAATACCGCCATTGAGGTTTGGATTGAACAGGGAATTACCTTTACTTCTCTAAATAATAATGGACCAAATCTCCAAAATCCGATCACCAATCAAACCGCCACACAAGATACCGGTTTCAACTTCCAAATTCCCACTAATACCTTTGTTGATGTTGATCTAAACGATACCCTGACTTATTCAGCTACCCTCAGTAATGGTGATGCTTTACCCAGTTGGTTAAACTTTAACTCAACAACCCGAACTTTCAGTGGAACTCCTGCTTACAAAGATGTTGGTAATCTCAGTCTAAAAGTAACCGCAACTGATAAACCGGGAGCAAGTGTTAGTACAAACTTCACCCTACAAGTGTTCCACCCAGTATTAGTTCCCTCTAGCGGTAGCCTGATTAAAGGAACCCCAATAAATGATCGCATCGATGCTTTGGGTAAATCCGGTACTTACCGCTTAGAAAGTGGTGCTGGTGATGACTTGTTAATCGGTTCCAACCAACGAGATGTTCTCAACGGTGGAAGTGGTAATGACAGTCTCTATGGTGAGGGAAATATAGATAAACTTTATGGAGAAGAAGGAGATGATCTACTTGATGGTGGTTTAGGTTCAGATTTTCTCTATGGCGGTGCGGGTGCTGATAGCTTCGTTCTCAAGTCAGGAAATGGTAGCGATCGCATTCTTGATTTCAACTCTGCTCAAGGCGATAAATTGGCTCTCAGTGGAATCAACTTCGGACAGTTAAGCTTTAACAGCAACCAAATTCTTTTGGGAACTGAAGTCTTAGCTTATGTTACTGACAATCTCGGTAATTCCCTCACGGGATTGAACAATCATCCTGAATGGTTTGTCTCTCTCTAATTGCTTACCAATAACCAAAATTTAACTCGGATAAACAAGATGAAAATCAACCCACCCAACTTTGTCTTAGCTGCTACAACAACCCTGCTTGTTAGTAGCTTCTCGACCGCTATACCAGTTCAAGCACTAACTTGGACTATTAATAATGGTTCTCTGACTGGAACTAACCCGATTACCGGTAGTTTCACCATCGACAATGAAAATAGCGCAACTCCCAGTCTTACTTTTAGTAACATTATAATTGGCCTTGTCAATTTCACGAAGGCTGACTTAGCTAACATTAGTTTAGCTAATCCTACTGGGAGTGGTATAGAAGCTATTGATTGGGTTAATGGCTCTAATAGCCTCTCTCTAGTTTTTAACTCTCCCTTTTTAACGACAGCAGAAGGGACAGTTACTTTAAATGATGTTGTTAGTGATTTTAATGGTGATATCGTCACTGGTTCTGTTACAGGTGTATCAAATCCCCCAACTACCGTCCCCGAACCTAACTTGAGCTTGGGACTGATTGCTTTTGGTACACTGCTAGTGGTCAGATCAAGGTTTAATTAGGGTTTGCTGAAAAAGGCCTAGGCTGGGGTAAGATTGGCTCGTTTAATTTTAGTCTTTTTACTAATCGTCCTCAATGCTTTTTTCGTGGCGGCGGAATTTTCGCTCGTGTCTGTCCGTCGTACCCGCATCATTCAGCTAGTGGCTGCGGGAGATGTGCCAGCGCAGACGGTCCAATCTCCACAAAGAAGTCTCAATCGCTTACTTTCCACTACCCAATTAGACATCACCCTTTCTAGTTTAGCTTTAGGTTGGATTGGGGAGAGTACCATGACCGTTTTTGTGAAGAAATTACTAAGTTTTTACCCTTTTCTTTAAACTGGCAAAATCTTCTCTCCCGTGGGTTCTCTCTTTGTCTAGCTTTTTTAATTGTTGCCTATCTCCAGATAGTTTTTGGGGAACTTTATCCCAAATCCCTAGCTTTAATTTATGCCGAACCGATGGCGCGGTTATTAGCATCACCTATTGGCGTTATTTCCCGAATTTTTAAGCTTTTTATCGGTATTCTCAACAAATACCGAAGGTGGGAGAACATTTATATTACTAAAATTTAGAATTTACCATTATTTCTAAGTTAGGCCCTCGCTTGGAACAAATTAAGATTTATCGACAACAATTATCCTTATGATATAAACAAGAAACAATTTTTCTCATTGATCCTTCTTGATTGTTAATCGCGTCAATAGCTGCCCACTCCTATCACCATGAAACACCTTTTGGCACTCCTCCCCCTCAGCTTGGGATTAATTGCCCTCACCCCCGCAAATTTGCCCCTAGAACGCCTTGAAATCTCACAATTAGGAACATCTACGGGATACGATGAACGACTGCTAACGGACAAAAAAACCCTACTACAAGCGATCGATCATAGTTTACGTTATCTGAATAGCTCGGCGGCGATCCGTGCCTATCAAAACTATCCTATTCCAGAAATAACTCGTCAGCGAGTGCAGCGTTCCTTGGTACGGTTTCGTCAATTAGTGCAGAATTCTCCCACTCCCGCAGCTCTACAAAAGGCAGTTAAAAAAGAATTCATTTGGTATCGTTCTTTGGGTAATGATAGCCAAGGAAATGTTAAATTTACTGGTTATTTTGAGCCAATTTATCAAGCAAGTCGGCAAAAAAACGCCGAGTATAAATATCCTCTCTATCGCCAACCTACTAACTTTTCTCGCTGGTCTAAACCCCATCCAGCTAGGGTAGAATTAGAGGGAAAAGATGGTTTACTAGGGGAAAATAGCCGTCTAGCGGGATACGAATTAGTCTGGTTAAAAGATCGCTTAGAAGCTTATTTAGTTCATGTGCAGGGTTCGGCAAAATTACGTTTACCTAATGGTCAAATTATGAGCATTGGTTTTGATGGCAATACCGAGCATCCCTACACAAGTCTGGGAAAAGAAATGATTGCTGATGGTATTTTTCCCGCTGAGGGTTTAACCTTACCAATAGTTTTGGATTTTCTCAGAAATAATCCTGAGCAATTAAAGAATTATATTCCCCGCAATAATCGGTTTATTTTTTTTCGAGAAACCCACGGTGCGCCTCCCACTGGTAGTATTGGAGTTCCAGTTTTACCAGAAAGATCGATCGCTACAGATAAAAGTATTTTTCCCCCCGGTGCTTTAGCGGTAATTGAGACAGAAATTCCCCAGGAAAATCTTAATAAAAAATTAGTGAGTCGCTATGTTCTCGATCAAGATACTGGCAGCGCAATTAAAGGTGCCGGCAGGGTAGATATTTTTATGGGAACAGGAAAAAATGCTGGTGAGCGGGCCGGTTTAATTAATACTCCCGGTCAATTATATTATTTATTATTGAGGGAATAGGAAATAGTATAGGTAGAATTAAGATAGACTTCCCAGAATCAGTTATCATACTTAAGTGAGAATTTAAACAATAGAATCATGAAAAAAACCGTAAATATAGATTGGTCGGATTGTGGTCCAATTACTTTAGTAGTCGTGCAGCCGACTTCTTTTTGTAATCTCAATTGTGATTACTGTTATTTACCCGATCGCCATTTAAAAAATACCCTATCCTTAGATTTAATCGAGCCGATTTTTCAGAGGGTTTTTAGTAGTCGTTTTCTCCAAAATGATTTTACCATTTGCTGGCACGCAGGTGAACCCTTGGCAGTTCCCATTAGTTTTTATGAAAGTGCCTTTGCTAAAATTGCAGAAGTTAGCGAGAAATATAATCAGCAGGGTTACTGTTTTCGTCATTCGGTACAAACTAACGCCACTTATATTAACGATGCTTGGTGTGAATTATTTAAAAAGCATGATGTTTATGTGGGAGTCAGTCTTGATGGACCGGCTTTTATTCACGATATCCACCGGCAAAACCGCAAGGGAACTGGTAGTCATGCTGCTACCATGCGGGGGATTTCTTTCTTGCAAAAACATGAAATTGATGTCAGTATCATCGCTGTTTTAACAGAAGATTCTCTCGACTATCCCGACGAAATTTTTAACTTTTTTTGGGATCATGGTCTTACCGATGTGGCTTTTAATATGGAAGAAACAGAGGGGATTCATTCACAATCTTCTTTAGATAAATTAGGTATTGAACAACGTTATCGCCAGTTTATCGCCAGATTTTGGCAGTTAGTCACGGCTAAACAAGGAGAATTTAAGCTGCGGGAATTTGAGTCGATCTGTAGTTTGATTTATGCCGATGAACGCTTAGAAAATACCGATATGAATCGACCTTTTATGATTGTCAATTTTGATAATCAAGGTAATTTTTCTACCTTTGATCCAGAATTACTATCGATTAAAACCCAACCCTACGGCGATTTTATTTTTGGTAATGTTTTGACAGATTCCCTGGAATCTATCTGTGAAACTGAGAAATTTCAAAAAATTTACGCTGATATGCGCGGTGGAGTTGATTTATGTCGGCAAAAATGCGATTATTTTGGGGTTTGTGGGGGTGGTGCCGGTAGTAACAAATATTGGGAAAATGGCACTTTCAACTCCACAGATACTAAAGCCTGTTTATACCGGATTAAGTGTATCACCGATATAGTTCTCGATCGCCTAGAAAATTTATTAGAAGTTTAGGGGAGTCGGGTGTTAGGGTGTGGGGAGAATAAATAAAATAATCTCCTATCTCCTGACTCCTGACTCCGGGAGCATCTCACCTTTGTAACCCCTAAATCAGGTTTTTATGGCAAGCTATTTTGAAAGCCTTGCTAGAAACAAGTTCTAGGGATAAATATAATTACTCACTTGCATAAATTGAGATGCTCCCTCGATATATTCCTGTATGAGATATTGTCGCCCGTCATTACCGGTAAAATAGGCGTAAAGTTCGGGGATTTGTGGGTATCTTCCCAAACTATCTAAACGAATCGCTTCTTCTTTAAATAATTCTGCTGCTTTTTGTAAAGTTCCTGTTCCCTGCGCTGACGGAAAAAATTGTTTAATCACACAATAGGGTTTTGAGGGTTTATCTTCATCTATCGCTTGAAATGTCTTACCAAAACCCCCTTGACCGATTAATTTTAGCGCTCGATAACGTTCTGGTGAGCAGTAATTGAGAACCGCACTTATGACAGAATTTATCCGTGGGGGTGTTTTTGTGCGAACAATCGGGATTGAGACAGAGACTAAGACTCATAGCCGTTTGACAAGTGTGGGAAGATTAACACCTATTATAGAAAAAGAAAGCAAGCTAGAGCGACTCTAGTGGGTAAATTTTCTCTGATAATTCGCTGAAAATAAGGTGACAGGTGGTCAATCCACAACCCGCTATACTTTGTCCATACCACAATTTAGCCATTTTGTCAAAAAAATTTTGACTTTGCAACAAAACTACACAAAAATTAGATCAACGTTGTTAGGGAAAAAAGGGATAATTGGCGAAAGTGTTTGGTTTTGCTCAAGGGAAAAGTCTAGATTTAGTAAGGGTTTTAAGACAACTCAGACCATTAAAACCCTAAAAATTACAACAAAGGCCATAATAGCATAATGCAAAATTATACCAGAATGGCTGGAAGTATTGCAACCTCGTAAATAAATAACAATTATTCTCAATAAATTCTTAAGTAAAAATAAATATTACCGATTGTAAATTTAAATATTTTTAAGTATTGAGAGTATTTATATATAAAATACTTATCATTTTGCCCTGATTGCCTCTGACTTTTCCCTCCCCAGAGTAATTTTGGGGAGTCAGTCGTCGATACCAAACTAGGCTACACTCTATAGGAGAAACCCGATGACTAACTTGATTATTTCGCAAAAATATGGCTAAAAAGCTCGATTTTGTTATTCCCGCCGTCGGTGGAGTCACAGGAGCCAATTTATCTGCTTGTCTGGGAAATATTGGCTTAGTCGGCGGATTTGGCGGTATAAGCGTCGGTTTAGTGGGAATGACGGGGATTGGCATCCTGACAAGTTCGGCAATTTATGCCAGTCTGCAAGGACTAGAAACAAAGGATCACAATGTCGGGTTAGCTTTGGGGACAGGAAGCCTTGGCGGAATCGTTATCTACTCTACCTTTGGGGGTGTGGGAGTTGCGGTTAAAGGTACAGCTTTCGGTGTTGGTGTCGGTTCTATGGCGATCGCTGGTGGACTAGTCGGGTTAGGAATCTACGGACTGATGAAAATGTTATCTCCCATCTACTCCGACGATAATTTTTATAGGAATCTAGAATTTTTTGATCGCATTACTAGAGAGTACGAAGAAGCTTTATTTTGGCAAGAAGTTACGGGGAAATATGAAAATCTAGAGGCAGAATTACAGCGACTGTTAGAAGAAGTATCTGTTCAGGAAAATCAACAGTTAGATTCTACAGAAATTACTATTCCAGAGCGTTTATCTTGGCAGTGTTTCCAAACTCTTAAAGGTCATCAGGAAAATATTGGGGCGATCGATGTTAGTCCTGATGGTAAAATTATCGCTAGTGCGGGAGAAGATCAAACCATAAAACTTTGGCAGCGAGAAACGGGTAAATTAATTTATTCCTTTGTGGGAGTTAATGAACCGATCCAAACTTTGGCTATAAGTCCTAACGGTAAATCGATTATTGTTGGTGGATTGGATGGCAGAATTAGTCAGTGGCAATTAGACACTAAGCAGTATAAAAGTAGTTTTTTCGCTCGTGTAAATGCTCCTGATAGTCACGATGGTGTAATTTTACAATTAGCTTTTGCTGCTAATGAAAGATTTATTGTTAGTGCTAGTAATGACAAAACTCTGCGAATCTGGGGTTATCAGACAGGAGAATTAAAGCGAACTTTAATCGGTCATGAGGAGGCAGTTAATACCTGTGCTATTAGTCCCGATAGCCAAATTATTGCTAGTGGTAGTGATGATAAAACTATTAAATTATGGCGATTTGATCATAGTTATGCTTATCAAACTTTTAGCGGTGACAGGGCAGCCGTTAACAGTTTAGCTTTTAGTAATGATGGTCAATATCTAGTTAGTGGCGATAGTGATAAAACGATTAAAATCTGGGATATAAAGACAGGAGAAATTATTAAAAGTTGGCAGGCACACCAGCAGGCAATTATCAGTATTGCTATTAATCCTCATCGCCATCTAATTGCTAGTGCTTCCCGAACAGAAATTAAAATTTGGCAAGGACAAACAGGAGAATTAATTAAAGTTTTACGGGGAACTGCTCCCTTAAAATTTAGTCCTGACGGTCAGTTTTTAATCACAGGTAGTTATGGAGGTAAGGTAAAAATATGGTCGGAAATGTTAGGAGAATTAGAAATATTACCCTGCGAGTCCGAGGATTGGTGGGAGGTTTTAGAAGTTTCTAAGAATGCCAGTTTTTCAGAAGTTAAACAAAGATATTATCAGCTTGCTCGTCAGTATCACCCCGATCACAATTCTTCCACCATGGCGATTAAAATTATGCAAAAAGTTAATCGAGCTTACGAGCAGTTTTTATTTTCTATCTCGCAACAGTAAAAGTGTGAGGGTAGGGTAAGTATTTAACTATCTTTCGATTCTCCCTTACTTATGGTGATATATAATTAAATTGAAGATAAATTTTGTCTTTGATCCCCCCTGCCCCCCTTGATAAGGGGGGTGTCGATCCC
>NZ_JADEXY010000028.1 GCF_015206885.1 Microcystis aeruginosa LEGE 91341
TGAAAATGGGAAGTGGGAAGTGGGAAGTGGGAAGTGGGAAGTGGGAAGTGGGGAGAATAAATAAAAAAGTCTCCTATCTCCTGACTCCTATCTCCTGACTCCTATCTCCTGACTCCTATCTCCTGACTCCTATCTGACTCCTATCTCCTGACTCCTATCTCCTGACGACCGACTCCTAACCTTAACGACAATTTTTGATTTTTACCAGAGGTCTATTATGAGTTCTTTAGGCGATCGCTTTAAGAAATTTGCGGGTAAAACTCGCTATGTGGTCTGTCGCTTATTTTTGCATCTCTACGGCCAAGAAATCGCACCCCTGATCGGTATTCTTAATCGTGCCGGCCGGGAGGCGATCGATTCCGAAGGCGATTTAGAGGTCATGGGAGAGGGTTTAGTAGAAATTTGTCAAAATCTGCTGCAGATGAACCTCTATTGGTTTTCTATAGCTAATGAGGGCGATATTTTTTGGAGTGAGGGGGAAGCGGGAGACTACGTTAACGAACTGTTTACCGATTCTGCGGCCAGATACCTAAGTGAATCGGTGTCTGGGGAAGTGGAGGAAAACGAACCCTTAACTTTACCCGTCACCGATAACTTAGTTGTTATGATCACAATAGCCTTCGAGGGTGAGAGTGCTGCTTTAGAAACTAGCCTAGCCGATCGAGAGGCCCTGGAAGATGGTTTAAAATCAATAATTAACCTTCACTACCAAGGTCGGCTGCGTGCGATTCAGGTACATTTTTCTCCTGCTCAATTGGGAGATGAATTGACCAATGAGCAACTATTACTCAATTTCCCCGAATTGCTGCCTTTATAGTCTTAATTTTGCCCTTATGCTGCGCCAAGTAACGACAATCTTTTTAATTCTTACCCTTTGTTGCACAACGGTGGCCTGTGGTTCCTCGTCAAATCAAACTCAGTCACCGTCAGCTAATAACAGTAGTGTAAGACGAGAATCCAATCAGGTTAGTAGCGGTCGCTACGAGGTGCAACAAGCTACCTACGATGATGGAGATGGCACTTATACCTTAATGCTGTTAAACACCCCTGGGGGGACTTCTCCCCTCTTTCGCACCACTAACCTGCAAATGGCTAGATTAACCGAGGAGGACATTGCTAAAGGGGAAAAAACCGCAGTGGAAATCAACGGTGATCAGGCTACCCTGTACATGACCGAAGATTTTAAAATTGAGTATGTCCATAATGTCACGGAAGTGCGGAACAATCCCCAAACCGGACAACAGGAAACCGTGGTGATTCGACAAGAATCGAGTTTTTGGAGTCCTTTTTTCGGTGCTGTTGCTGGTCAAGCTTTGGGTAGTTTGCTCTTTCGTCCTCAATACTACGTTCCTCCCCTCTATACTCCGGGAGGTGTGATGACCGGTTTTGGTGGTTACGGTTCCACCTATAATCAGGCAGTAGATCAATACCGGACTAAACATAATAGTCCACCTCCGGCAGTCAAAAATCAGCAAACTCTCCGTTCTACCGGCAATTTACGTCGTTATCCTAGCAATACTTCCTCTAGTCCCAATCGCAGCACCACCACCACAAAACCCAGTGGTTCCGGTTATGGTTCTAGTACCCTGAAGAATTCGGGTAAATCTGATAATGTCAAACGTTCTCCTAGTTTCGGTTCCTCTGGTTCCCGTCGTACCCCTAGTCGCAGTGGTTTCGGCAGCAGCAGACGCGGCCGACGTTAGGAGGATTTGACTGGAGTGGTGGAAGATTAATCCTGTCTTCCCCACCTCAGACATTGGAGATGACAACTACTTAGTAGCAACCATTTTGCGAATTTCCGAATAGAAAACCGTCTTGCGATCGCCATTGACTGACTGGATAATACTGGTACGCAATCTCAGATTAGGACTAGCAAACCAGATTCTTTCCTCGATACGATGGTGATTGTCCTCAATGGTTAAAGTTAAAGCTTGATCGCTTCTGAGATGATATTCTCCCAGCGCTGCCGATTTACCGTCCGATGTGATTAATTTTCCTTGCCAAGGATTCTCTGAGGGTAGCCAAACTAAATAGCTAGAACCGATTTTTTTCGGTTGTCCATAGTCCACGGAATTATCCCAAGTCGCTTTCCATCCCCCTAGACTGGCCAGGGACTGACAGTTATTTTCTAAACATAATTGCACCACATCGGCAGCATCGGCAGCCAGCAAATCGATGGTGATTTCTGCTTTATTATTGGCAACTTTTTGGGCAGCTAATTGATAACTGGTGCGCTGAGAAAACCATTTACCCGCACAGAGATTAATAAATTCTTGAATGTCCATGAATGGCTGTAGGCAAAGATTGATCGCTCTGGAAGAATAGATTATTTATTCTATCCTATCCCTAGACCTTGGCCAATTTTTGCAAAGATAAACGGGCCGCTTCGCGCACTTGTGGATGTTCGTCCTTGACCAAAAATTTTAAGGCTGCGATCGTTTTTTCCGCTGGAAGATGGCCTAAAGCTTCCGCTAATCGCTGCCGGATTAACCAGTCATCGGAGTTAACGAAGGTTAAAAGCTTCTCGACGGTTTCCACTGCTTTGATTTCCCCAAGGGCAGCAATAGCGGCCTGTTGAATAACCGCTTCGTTACTATCGAGGGCCGATAATAACACCTGTTTAGCCCGAATATCGCGCAAATTCCCCAAGGCAACGGCAGCACTGAAGCGGACTAACCATTGCGTGTCTTCGTAAAAAGCCCGTTGTAGGGGTTCAAAAGCGCGAATATCTTCTAAATAACCTAAAGCCCCCGCAGCATCGGCGCGAATGCCATAATCGGCATCATTGGCTAACAAATCCACTAGGATAGGAAAGCATTCCTCGGTTTGTTTGACTCCCAAGGCAAAGACAGCCATCGATCGCACCGGCAGCATTTCATCATAAAGGACTTTTTTGATCAAGGGTACAGCCTCATCTGGGGCCACTTCTCGCAGGGAGGCCAAGGCCAGCAGACGGTCTTTAGAGTTGCTGCTTTCTAACTGGAGGGCAATGGTTTCTATATCAGGCTTGCTCATTTTTGTCAATCACTTGTAATATTTCTTTAATTCTAACGCAATTGTTTCTAAGTCAGCAGCCCTAGTGGACTGAAACAGCTAATTTCTGTGTGTTACAGTGTTTCTCATAAAGATGAAGTGTAACCTAATTTGGTATGGAAGACCGACTCCCGAAAACGAAAACTGTGTACCCAATCATTAAGATAACTGCTGTGGCTAATATCCTTAACAATAGGGTTAATTTAGCTTAAACCTCCTGTAAAGGTAAGTTTTCGAGGTGCTATCGAGTCGAAATATCGAAAACCTCAGATAAATTTCACATAATCTTGGGTTTTATGGAGAGGATAGTTGTCTCTTGTCTGAACCGTCTCGGAGTCTCCTCAGGGAAGATTTTTGATTTTTGCAGAAACTCTCTTAAACAAGTTGGGGAAGTGGTTCTACAAAAATTAACTTTATTTATGTTTAAAATGCTATCATGAAGCTTGCATCGTAGATTTCAGTAGATATTGAGAAAACCATGACTATTTCTGGCAATAAAATTACAGAAAGCATTATTAACAAGCTACAGGAAATTCCTCTAGATAAACAAAAACAAATCTTAGAATATTTAGAAGCTCTTACGGAGGAAAAGGAGCCGTCATCTTCCCCTAAAAAACGAGTCTTTGGATTGCATCAGGGAAAAATTTGGATGAGTGATGATTTCAATCAACCCTTGCCCGATAACTTCTGGAATTTTGACTCATGAATATTCTCTTAGATAGTCACACTTTAATCTGGTTTTCCCAGAATTCTCCTCAGCTTTCCTCATCAGCAATTAAGATACTAGAAGATAGAAATAATCTTCTTTTCTTGAGTTTAGTCAGTGTCTGGGAAATACAGATCAAAGTACAGTTAGGCAAATTAAATTTAGATATTTCTCTCGCGGAAATAGTTAAAGATCAAACTAAAATTAATGATGTGCAGATTTTACCCCTGAAATTATCTCATATTTGGACATTAGACACCTTACCTTATTATCACAAAGATCCCTTTGATCGTTTATTAATTTCTCAAGCAATTACAGAAAACCTAATTATCCTAGGCGTTGATTCTGTTTTTGATTCTTATCCCGTACAAAAAATATGGTAAAAAATGTCATTTGTTTTCTTTTTATTACTGTTTACAAAATTTCTAAAACCTCAAAAACCTCAAAAATAAAACTCATGATTGAGATTAATAGTTATGCTAAAAACTACCCGAATTCTGGTTAAAATTTCCTCTATTAATGCTAATAGAAGATAGTGATCAAATACCCGAATTAAAGGAGAAAGGATATGGAGTTTTATCCTTGGCAATAAAATTACCAACAGGCAGTTTAAATGCAGTACAGCTTATTAACAGTTCTGATTAATCTTCTATTAAGATAACTTCGGTTGACGGAATTGATAAACATCAGTGATCGCCTGTACCCAACCATTAGCAACGGATTCTAATAATCGATCGCCTTTTTCTTTACTTGCATTAGTAGCATCTCCCATCACTCCACTTTTAGTTAATTCCTTAGTTAACCAAGCAAAGGGTAATTTTCCTTCCATAGTTAATAAACTATTTTCTGGCAAACCTTGGGGATATTCTCGGACAGCCCGCTCAATTTTTACCTGTTCTGGCAGTAATGATAACATAATGCTAGTTTCCACATCTCCTGCATGAATACCGTATTCTAATTCATATTCCGAGAATAATTCAGCCGCATTGTGGGGAACTCGCCAAGTGAAAAAAGGAAATACTAAAAAATCGGGATATTGTTGGTGAATATCCCTAGCAGCAATTTCCATAACTTGCGGTTGTCCGCCGTGGGAGTTCATTAATACTAACTTGCGAAAACCCGAACGATAGAGACTTTCAGCTATTTCTTGAATTAGGGTTAATAAGGTGGCTGCTGAGAGGGTAATTGTGCCGGGGAAAGACCAATGTTCGTTAGATTTTCCGTAGTAGAGACAGGGTAAAGCAAAGGCGGGAACATTTGTATCTAATTTCTCGAAAGCTTTGCCTAAAACCCCTAAACTAATGGCAGCATCGACAGCAATAGGGAGATGGGGTCCGTGTTGTTCGATCGCACCGATGGGTTGAATAATTACCACATTTTCCTTATCTGGCATTGAATCTATATCAGTCCAAGTAAGATAGGGAAAATAACGATGAGGGGGAATAAAACCGTGCATCATAATTTTACTAGGGGTGAGGGATTAGGGTTGGGGGAAAAATTACTGTTTATGTTGTAATTTTATCACTAATTCTTGGCAAGGTTGCCAATCATCTTTATCGGTAATGGCTTGCCAAAACGAATCCCCATAGCAACAAAACCTGTTTCATTAATTAAGTAGTCGTGCAAAATTAATTTCCTAGTGAAGATAGGCAAGAGGCAAGAGGCAAGAGGCAAGAGGTGGTTAGATATGTGTAATTAATTTTGCTTAGGTACTTATAATCTGCAATATCGTCGGGCAAAAAAAAACAGAGGTAACTTGTTTTTTTACCCTTGTTACTGATCATCTTTAAGCCTTTTCTTTAAGTATTGTTGTTAATGTAGCTTATTAAGATCAGCGATCTGCTACGCAGTGCCTGGTTCTTCTGGTTTCTGTGTGGAAACGAGGTCTATACTGATAGTTTATTTAACAAAATAGTTCTAAAAGTCTTTCCCAGTAAACATTTCACGATTTCATAAGCAAAAATTATCACACAAAGTCGAGAAGAGCCAGTGCCTTCGGCATCGCACTTAGACTCACAGCTTCAATCAATCTGCATGGTGCGTTCCCAAAAATCGCTCGGTGGAGCAGTAGAAGTCAGATTAGGGAACGCACCCTACAAGATCGGCGATCGCACTAGCCTCCACGTTGCTACAGCGATGGCGTAATGCTACGCAGTGCCCTCAGCATCGCACTTAAACTCACAGCTTTAATCAATGGGCATGGTGCGTTCCCCAAAATCGATCGGTGGAGCAGTAGAAGTCAGATTAGGGGACGCACCCTAGGACGATGGCGTACTGCTACGCAGTGCCTTCGGCATCGCACTCTACTTCAAAACGCTTCTGCTTCTGCCATTGCTCCGACCAAGACCAAACCCCATATGATGATGCCAATGTCCAGACAGAGAATGTGGCCAGCGGACCACCCATAATAGTTTTCGTTTGGGTTTCGCTTCTTTGTGACCTCGTTGACGTAGTTCTGCACTGGGACGAGGCACAAGAATGACGGGATGAGGGCAGACACGATAGTCTGTGCAAGCCCAATTTCTCTGGTGAGAATGTTCGAGAGAATCATCAAGACAACCCATCCCGTAGCCAAGCTGCCTGGCGAGAAAGTGGGGACTTGAATAGCACGTGCCTCCCTGTCCCCATGTATTCTCCGAAGAAGGCTATGGCAGAAGAATATCCCAAAGAAGCTTCGCCAGAACGGACTGATGTTGAGGTTGTCCCTTTCCTTGACGTATTGCCAGTTCTTGTAAATCCAGTATGCCTGATAGAGCGAGAGTGAGAAGATTGACAGGATGATAAGCCTGCCAGTCGGAATATAGAGGAATAGAGGCTTCGCTGGTGGCGGGGCATCACTCTCAGTTGTAATATACATTTTCCTTTCTTGCTGTCTAACTACATATTATACGGAAACTCTCTGTATAACACTCTTCAGAGTAACGATATGGGTCAACTTTCTGTATGTCACTCCATTTAGGCGCAATCGCAAGAAGTTTTTCGTCTATCACACCCAAAAGCCTGTTAGCCAGATGAGCTTATTGCAAACAATCTCCTTTAAGGAGACTGATCACAGAGGCCTTCTAGAGTTCTAGCAAAGATTCTTATATCTGACTGCACTTTGTCACAAAACTTCACTATTATTTTGACACTTTTAATGGTTGGAGAGGAAACATTAATCGCCAAGTCTGGTCAATTTTTGTCCAAAGCATTTGAGGAAATGACCTGAACAAATAGCCAAATATAGCACTATTTTCTTTGTTCCCCAAAAGCTGGTTATCCTCGCACTTTGGGCAAATTTAAGACCATTGAATGGGGGAAATTAACCGATAATGAATAACTGGTTGGGGTGCGTTAATTTAAGCAATAACACACCCTAACTTTGTATTAATGCAAGAAATGACGAATGCCTGTTAAGACCATAATTAAACCTAACTCATTAGCGGCCTTAATCGAATCCTGATCTTTTAAAGAACCTCCGGGTTGAACAATTGCCTCGATACCAAACTGGGCCGCCGTGCGAACAGAATCATCAAAGGGGAAAAAACCATCACTAGCCAAATAGCCACCTTTAGCCGCTTCCCCTGCTTGTTCAAGGGCAATTTTCACCGAACCAACGCGATTCATTTGCCCCGCACCAACGCCTAAAGTAGTTTGATTTTTTGTCACCACAATAGCGTTAGATTTAACGTGCTTAGATACTTTCCAAGCAAACAGTAATTCCGCTAATTGTGCGGCAGTGGGTTGTTTTTCTGTCACCACGCGCCAATCATCTGGAGTTTCCACCAGATCATCGGCTGCTTGTACTAGAAAACCGCCAGCGATAACTTTTACTGTTTGTTTTTCTCCCCTGCTTAAATCTGGCAGCAATAAAATCCGCACTTTTGACTTTTTAGCAAGGATATCCCGGGCTTCAGGGCTACAATCGGGGGCAACCACGCATTCTAGGAAGGTTTTCGTTAATTCTTTAGCGGTTGCTTCATCTATGGCTTGATTTAGGGCAACAATACCCCCAAAAGCGGAGGTAGCATCGGCATGAAAAGCTTTAGTATAAGCTTCCACTAAACTACCACCGATCGCCACTCCACAGGGATTAGTGTGTTTTAAGATAGCGGCGGCTGGTTCTTCCCTGCCGAATTCGGCGATTAAACGGCGGGATGCTTCCAAATCGACTAAATTGTTATAACTTAGTTCTTTTCCCTGTAATAAGGTCGCTTTTCCCCAACCGTGAGCCATTGTACCGCTGCCATACCAGGTGGCACTTTGGTGGGGATTTTCGCCGTAACGCAGGGTTTGTAGGGCATTTCCCGCCAAATTAAAGCGCGTCGTTTCCCCGTTCAAGCTGGCGAAATAGGATGCGATCGCACCATCGTAGGCATTGGTTAAAGCGAAGGTTTCCCCCGCCATTTTTTGACGGAATTCCAGGGAGATTTCGCCGTTATTTTGCCGTAATTGGCTTAAATACTGCTCGTAATACTTCGGGTTACTGATGACAGTCAAATGGGCGAAATTTTTAGCCGAGGCGCGTAACATCGCCGGACCACCGATATCGATTTGTTCGATCGCCTGAGCGGTGGTAACATCAGGATTAGCGATCGTCTGTTCAAAGGGATAGAGATTAACCACCACCAAATCAAAAGGACGAATTTGATTAGCCTCCATTTCCGCTAAATCTGACTGCCAATCCCTTCTAGCCAAAATACCGCCATGGATGCGAGGATGGAGAGTTTTCACCCTTCCGCCCAAGATTTCAGGAGAGCCTGTGTATTCTCCCACTTTAATCACGGGAATTCCCGCCGATTGCAGTGTTTTGGCGGTTCCTCCACTGCTAATAATTTCAAAATCAAATTCTTCTGTTAGCTGACGGGTAAAGTCAACTATTCCGGTTTTGTCAGTCACGCTGATCAGCGCTAAACGTCCCATAGTAGTGATCTATAAGCAACCATTTCAGTATATCTCAGTCCTAACCCGTTAAAAATTAAAAAAAGTAGGTTAGTAAATAATCAGCTGCTTCTATATTTTCCTCTGTTAAATAGCAACTTATGCCAAGAAAAAAAATGCAACTCCTCCCGGAAAGATTTAGTCTGACTTGTTAAAAAATACAGGATTTTTCAGGGTAACGAAGTCCATCAAGATTGATGAAAATCTCTTGG
Source organism: Microcystis aeruginosa LEGE 91341 (assembly GCF_015206885.1). Classification (GTDB taxonomy): domain Bacteria; phylum Cyanobacteriota; class Cyanobacteriia; order Cyanobacteriales; family Microcystaceae; genus Microcystis; species Microcystis aeruginosa_H. The sequence continues at coordinate 8,872 of NZ_JADEXY010000028.1, forward strand.
CAACTGTCATCGCTAAATCTTGTCAGATTACCATCATCTTTTCTTATTCTTAAAATGTCCCCTAATAACGTTTGTGATCAACTAATTGGCTGAGAGTGACCACCTGATAACCTCGATCGTGTAATTTCGCTAATAAATTCTTCAGTACGATCGCCGTATTCTCATCTCTTTCGGGGGAACCACCGTGAAGCACTAAAATCGCCCCGGGGAAAATAAATTGCGAGATATACCAAGTGGTAAATTGAGGATGATTCGTTCCTTTTCTGGTATCTAAAGGAATCATGGAAGCGAGAGCGAATCGGGACTCGTAGCCGGGGAATTTACGCAAAAACGAGCGCATAGATTGATTATAGAAGGCTTGACCGGGACGATACCAGCGCAGTGCTTGACCGGTAAGACGACTTAAAATATCGTTAGCTTCCCGAAACTGACTAGCAAAAGCACTGGCAGCCAGTTGACTGGTGCGGAGATCTTGGGTGCCGTGATTAGCGATTTCGTGACCTTGGGCGATTAGACGCTCAATCAAGGTGGAGTTCGGTTGCAGATGTCCTGTGATCAGAAAAAAAGTCGCCTTGACGGGGGTTGCTGGACTGGCTTTTTCTTGATTATGAGTTGCGATCGCAGCTAAAATGCGATCGGTGGATTTTCCTTCGGGATCGTTGGGAGTGGGTGCATCATCGATGGTAAGGGCGATAATTTTCTCTCCTGTGGGTTGATAGAAAATTGCCCCCGGAAAAAGTCGAGCGACGATCGAGACAATTAATTTGGCAATGCTCATTCGGGAAAGTAAGGGATGAGAGGAGAAGCAAAGATTAGCAATTACAGGCCAGTGACTGAAAGATTATTTCTGTAGGAGATATTTCTGCATTTTGTTGAGTTTCTGCCAATAGATAATCATTAAAACCACATAGGCCACAAAACTGAGGATATCAACTACGGGTAAAAATAGGGTAGTGGCCACGATCGCCCAAGCTAATCCCAGACGCTGATTACAACTACCAAACCGGTGGGCATTTTCTCCTAGAGCCGAGCGATAGGATGCTGGTAGCTTAAAAGCTGAGATAATCCAGATAAAAACCGTGTGAACAATCGGGATGATCATCAACCACATCCATACTGGTGCAAACCGGCGATGTTCGGGGGGGAGAACTGCCAGAGCATTATAGTGAAACCAAGCCACCAAGACATTCAGCAACACAATGATCGCGATGACGCTGATAACGGCGATCGTGGGTAAAGTTCCTAGTCTTCCTATCATATTTAGTTCCTAATGTCAAGGGTTTGTCATCGATTCTAAAGATTTTTTTAAGGTGCTAGTTAATTCTCGCACCGCTTGTTTTTTGGCTGCCCCGTCCCGTTGATAGGTGCTGTGCCAGCGTGCCGTCACATCGAGGGGTTCTGCTACGGTAATTATCGCCTTTTGTGGTGCAATTGCCGGCCGAGCTTGGCCTTTGCCCGTAATTTCGTGAATCAGGGCATTAATCATCAATAAAGTCTCTGCAAACCTTCTAGCGGTGGGTTTATTTTGTAGATAATGGCCGGTGACGACGACAAAATTCTCCACCCATCTCATGTGCCAGAGATGTTGATGCGCTTCCGACGCGACTAGATCCGCCAAACCCCTTTCCACGTCCGAGAGGGTTTGGATGTCCACGTCCCGACGATAGATCCAATCCCAGACCGTATCCTCAATATCGTGGGCGCGTTCGATCAAATTGCGATCTCGCGTAGCGAGCGCGTTGCGACCGCTACGGGGCTGCATTTGCAGATATCCCTCCAACATTTTTAATACTGCATCCATCAATCCCTGTAAACGCAGGGTTAATCCCTCGATCGGACTCAAATTGGCTAACTTTGCCGCTTGTTCCTCCAACTGAATGGCGGTATGGAAACGCCGATAAAAACTTTCCATTTGTTCTAATAAATATTCAGCAATACGCAATAGTTTCGGGTAGAGTAGGGCCTCTTCCTCTGGGGTCAATTGCTGCTCTGGATTCCATTCCCTCGATGAGAGAGATTGTTCTAATTGCCGATTGGCCCCATCTCCCGGAGGAAAACCAGATTCGCGCTCGATCGCCCGACAGAGTTGCCAAATCTTCGGCCAGGGATTTTCTAAATACTGATACCTCACACCGATGGGGACAATAGACACCTGCTGATTCTCCCCCGCTGCCACCAGATCCTCGACACACCAAAAACTGGTTTGAGCGCAGCCCAATTCTAAACGACTGACCAGTTCGCCGTGACCGTTGGTATAGCCTTCCGGCGCAATGGCCAAGGGAAATTGCCCGCGAGCGTAGAGATGGCGCAGGGTACGCAAACAGCCGAAATCGGGACGACCGCGGATCACGGGAACGCCACCGATCGCCGGTAAGAGCCAATTAGCCACTGGACCGGCCCAGAGGGGAATCCCTCGATCATAGAGAAAATAACCAAAAACTGGCTTATTTAAACTTATTCCCTCATTGGCTGCCATTTTAGGCAGGTTGCTATGAAGATAATGGATTAAGGAGGGGGGATCGTTAGTGCTGGAATGACGATAGGCAAGCAGAAACCGCAACTGTCCAGCTTGGAAACGGCGGTAACAATCGACGAGAATTTCGCTATTTTCCCCTTCCACCCGCTCAATCTGACATTGCGATCGCAAATAGAAAGGCAACAGCCGATAAATTGCTGCCAAGACCAAGGGGTTAAAATGGGGGGCGAGAAATTTTAGCGGTGATTGGGCGCGGATAGGTTTTGTCATCGGAGAATGAGTTTATTATGGATAGGACAGAATCAAGGATTTTGAGCGGAGCCGGAGAAAATTATCGGTTCACTTAAGTATGATATTTGATTTTTTTCCATCTTCAATGATTCTAAGTATCGGCGGACAAACTAGCCGCCGGTAAACCTCGATCTCGCGTAGCGAGCGCGTTGCGACCGCCCGCTCTGACCTTCTCATCATTAACCGATCTAACTTTAACAACGCCCGTGAAACAACTGATTCAAGCCTTGGCTCTTTTGGGATTACTAGGAATCGCTGGATTGCTGCTTTTATTTCTTGCCCCTTCCTGGCCGACTCTTTTCGGTGTACTGGTTCTCGATCCCCGGGCCTTCATTACCATTAAATCCCTGCGCTTTGGTTTGGAAGAAGCGATTATCGTTGTCTTTATCGCTAGTGTTTCCGAGGCGATCGGACAAAGTTTTGTCTTATTTGTTAACCGGATTCCCCCCAGCCGCTTTATTTTTAGTTTATTAATTACTTCTATTCTCTACGCTTTTAATTTTGGCATTTGGGCCGCTGGACTTTGGCTAGTCACTATCCTCTTATTTCGGGGTGATACCCGCCTATTTGAGGTGGCCAGTACCCTAGGATTTAGTTACGCACCCTTTATCTTCGGATTAGCGATCGCTCTTCCCTACGCTGGCCGGGCGATTTATATTTTATTAATCCTCTGGAGTGTGGCAGCCCTGGCCGTGGGTTTAACTGTTCTCCTCAATATTGCTTTACTTCATGCTTTCATCGCCTCTTTATTAGGTTTTCTTGTGCTTTTAGTTTTCCAGAGAACTATCGGTTATCCCTTTATTTTCGCTGTCCATTGGCTGACAGAAAAATTATTAGGGGTCGAATTAGTAATCGATAAAAAACACTTGCAAAAAATTGTCGATTCGGGAATCAACCCAGAAGACCTAGAAAAAGATAACGGCGAGGAAACAGAAGAAGAAAAGACGAAAAACCAAGCCCTTTGGCAGAATTATCTCACGGAAATGTCTCTTTTTATCTCACCAATTAGTAAAAATTTTCTCAGAATCGGTCATCATTTAGAAGTAATAAAAACTCAAAATCTCAAAACAGTTCTAGAATATGTGGGGCTAGGTTTTTTAGGTTTATGTTTAATTCTCCTATTTTCCCCCGCCAAAACTTGGCTACAGGAAGGATTTTTTGCCCTTGATGATGCCGTGCGACTGACCTTCGATCTGATCGGATTTAGTTTATTATTATTGTTCCTGGGTTTATTTCTAGAAGCACTGACCTCGCCTCTAGAGGCCCTGGGTTGGTGGGCCGGTTGGTACAGTCCCAGTCGCGTCTATGCCGAGGAACCCTGGCAGCAACTAGCACCACCCCAAAACCAAGTGCAGCGTTATATCGTCTATCTCGACGGCATCTGTCAGGAGTCCACTCGCTTGAAACCCTACGCCCAAAATTTTCTCGCCGAACTATACGGGATTTTACCGGCGCAAGTGCGGATCGTCGGCAATATTATGCCCTATTCCACCACTAATCGCGCCTTAACCGATTCCGAGCGCCCTCTAGCCGGTTTCTGGCAATGGGTGGAAACAAACGGTCAGAAAGGGCATAACGGCGTAATGGCTTTAATCAATCTGCGGAATTTATTTAAGATCGTGGTTTCGGCCGATGATCGCTACGGACCAATTTTTAATCAGGGTTCGGCGGGAGTGATTCTCGAGGCATTACTACACAATGATTATCCCTTGGCCAGTAAGATACCAATTACTTTTATCGGTTATAGTGGCGGCGCTCAGGTTTCCTTGGGTGCAATTATCTATCTCAAAAAATTTCTGAAAGTACCCATCGAAATGATTTCTCTGGGGGGTGTTTTTAGCGGCAATGTCGGTTTTTTGCAGTTGGATCGGTTCTATCATTTAGTGGGTGAACGGGATACGGTAGAACCGATCGGCTGGACGATTTTTCCCGAACGCTGGCCGATCGCTTGGTTGTCCTACTGGAATCAAGCTCGTCGTCTCGGCATTATCAAGATTATCTCCCTAGGGCCGACCCATCATAACGGGGTTATGGGTTATATGGACGGTGAAAGAACCCTGGCCGATGGTCGCACCTGTCGCCAGCAAACCGTGGACACCGTGGCTAAATTAATCACTTTTCCCTAGCTGCTCTCAAAGTTCCCCGGAAAGATTTAGACTGACTGATCAGGACTATTTGCCGCTGGTTCGGGGCTATCCTCGCCAATCCAAGCCCTAACTAACTCGTAGCAGAGACCGAGGAGAACCGGCCCGACGAATAAACCGATAATCCCGTAGGCGATCACTCCCCCGAACACCCCCAGCAGAATCACCACCATGGGAATGGGCAGACCGCGCCCCATTAAGATGGGCTTGAGGAAATTATCCACCAAGGTGGCGGGAATCATCCAGAGGGTAAATAAGAGGGCGATGGAATTGGGGAGTGTTACCCAAGCGTGAATAAGCGCCCCCAAGACAATCAAACCAGGGCCAATTTGGAGAATGCCCAAAATTAGGGTGAGGAAAGTTAATAAACCGGCCGCAGGCGTTCCCACCGTCACTAAACCGATGCCGATCAAAAGACTCTGGATAATGGCAACGCCAATAATACCACGGCTAACATTGCGGACGGTGGAGGCGGTTAGACTGGCCAGCGCGATGCCTCGACCCGGGGCGATCTTTTCCGCTAACCGGTTCATCAGGTGAGTCAGATTTTTAGCCGAGAGGGTGAGGGCCGCCGCAATCAGAATCGAGGCGATAAATTTTAGCACCGTCAGACCGGTACTGGTGGCCAGGGAAAGGGAGATTTTCCCCAGTTCTTTTAATTGTGGCTCGAAGCGTTGAAAAAATTGACCCGTGTTATCCGATGCCTGCTGCCAGAGACTGGCAATCCTTTCGCCAATCAGCGGCCAGGTGGCCACATCGGTGGGGGGAGGGGGAATCACCGCTGCACCAGTGTCGATATATTCCGCCAGCGTTCGCAGATTACCGGCCAGAACCGCTGCAATACCACTCACCGGACCGATAATAATCCCTAGACAAATTAGGGTGAGGAGAACTGTGGCCAGTTTCGCCCGGCCCGCGAGTAACTTTTTTAACCAGAGAAAGAGCGGATACCAAGCGATCGCTAGAATTGCTCCCCAGAGGATCATGGTTACGAAGGGACGCAGCAGGGTAAAACCGGCAAATAACAACAGGCCGAGAAAAAACAGCCGGATGACGAGATCGATAATTTTAGCGTCATTTTTCATCGGAAATTTTGGGTTTGAAACCCCGTCCTTCTAGGACGGCTTGACATTTAAAACACATCTCGCTAAAACTAGGCACTTTCAGCGAGAAGCCATGTACCTGACTCAAACGAACCAGATACCCGGACTTGAAGCGAGGGAATTTAACGCCTTGGCAGAACTCTGCCGACTGGGTAAAAACCTCTACAATCTAGGGCTTTACACGGTTAGACAGTATTATTTTCAAGAACGAAAACATCTTCGCGATCGAGTCCAACTATCACTACTGTAAGGGAAATGAGAACTATAAACGGCTGAATACCGATATAGCGCAACAAACCCTTAAAGTAGTCGATAGAACGTTTCCGAGCTTCTACGGCTTGTTAACGAAGGCAGGGGGCTGTTTTTGTAACGGGGATTCATGCCCCGCTCCAAAAACTTTTCGCCTTAAGGCGGGGTTTTAGACCCGATTTTTTCGATCAACCAAGAGAGTATAAATTCCCCTGGAAACGGGTTAAACGGGGGCTGTATCGAACCAAGGGAGGGTTTTTGGTTAACGCTGACATGGAGCGGCGAACATTTTGAGAAAAAGTAAGCACTAAGCTTTAAGCGGATTGTCTAGGGACTGTTTGGCACAGCCATTAAGAGTGAAAATCTCTTCAGAATTCTCCTCCGTTTTACAGCAGAGATTGTCAATGTCTTGCCACCAGCAAGTCACAGAATATTCTTGATATATAATGATAGTTATATAACATTAATAGTATTTTTAGATAATTTTTGAGATGCAATGACGGATACGGAACTAGGACAGCGTATGCAGAAATTACGAGAGAACGCTGGGTTAACTCAAAGAAAACTAGCGGAACGGTTAGGTGTGACAGTGCAAACCGTAAGCAATTGGGAAACAGGCTACAGGGAACCGAGAATGAACCCATCGCAAACATTAAAGCTATGTCAATCCCTTAACTGCTCACTTGCACAACTAGCTGGAGCGATCGCACCATGCCAAGAGGACTGATACTAAATCCGTCAAGTATAGGTTACATATCAGACAGGCAAAAGGCAAGAGGCAAGAGGCAAAGGGGAGAATAAATAATCAGTTTTTAATAACTGGATTTAGTATAACTACAGAAATTAAAGGACTAACGACAGGGGTTGCCGATCAGAAATTTACCAACCGGGGGATTTTTATCGTCCTAATTGTCGCCATTTTAGGAGGGGCTGCTAAACTTTTTGGTTTTTTCCCCAATCCCTGACAGCGATCGCCATCGGTTAGGCTGAGGTTGACACTAAAGACTTAAACCAAGTTCTAAAATACAGTTGATTTTTCTTGAACGAATGCCATCGGCCTCTACATTCAACTATAAACCCAAACGCTGTTTTTGACGGGCTTTATAGGAAGCTAACAGCCAGATAGAGCCAGAAATCAAAGAAGGAGCAAGGACGAAAAAAGTGGCCATGGTTACGGGATGTTCCCGGGCCCAGACCCAATAAATCATCACGGCAAAAATCAAGCCACAGTAAGCTAGTCCGAGAAAGGGGATGCCAATGACCAAAACAGCGAATCGAGTATCTTTATCCATAAAATATCGGGATGGCAGTGAAAATTTAGCTGATGGGTTCCCATTGTCCCTCTCTTTATTTATAATCTTCCTTCTGGGATTGCTGGCGGAAAAATAAGGTATTTTTTAGAATTAGGCGCTGATTATTGGGGGACTTTCCTTGCCGAAACAAAGATTAGATTTATTATTAGTAGCCAAAAATCTCTGTGATTCCCGTCAACAGGCACAGCGATTAATTCGCGCTGGAGAGGTGAAAGTCAATCACCAAATCATCGATAAACCAGCCACAGAAATCGATCCAGAAGCGGCGATCGAGGTTAAGCAGAAACTACCCTATTTGTCAAGGGGGGGCGAAAAATTAGCCAAGGCCTTAGAATTGTTTGCCATCGATGTCAGCGATCGCATTTGTTTAGATGGAGGCATTTCCACGGGGGGATTTACCGATTGTCTCTTGCAAAAAGGAGCAAAACGGGTTTATGGGGTCGATGTGGGTTATGGACAAGTGGCTTGGAGTTTACGGCAGGATCAACGAGTTATTTTACTAGAAAGAACTAATTTTCGCTATTTAACCCCAGAAAAGTTATACGGACAGGAAAAACCCGCCGATTTAGCAGTTATGGATCTGTCCTTTATTTCTTTGACCAAAGTTTTACCGACCCTGTGGACGCTATTAAATCCACCGCGAGAGGCGCTTTTATTGGTCAAACCCCAATTCGAGGTGGGACGGGAAAAAGTCGGTAAAAAAGGGGTAGTTCGCGACCATCAAGACCAAGCATCGGCGATTTTTCAGGTTTTACAGGCCGCCGAAGCCCTAGGATGGTTCTATCGGGGTTTAACTTGGTCTCCCATTACCGGACCTGCGGGTAACGTCGAGTATCTTCTCTGGTTGTCCACCGATACCGGCCCAGTTAGTCCCAGTTTAACCGCGATCGCAGAAATCACCCAAGCAGCGATCAAACAGTTTTAAACTAGGTATTTTCTCAAGGAAGTGGGGAGAGGGGGAGATTTTCGGAAAACCCTTGACAAATGGCGAGACTTGCTTTATACTTTATGTATGGTGGGGATCCGTGCGCCCATATATATAGAGTTTTTGAGGGAAGATAAGAGAAAAAAAAATAGACTCAAAAATCGGGTTGGGTAGGAAGAGGATAAAGGTATAAAGACGGAAATTTTCTCTCCCCGACAAGCATTAAACAAAGCATTTCTGAAAGTCAAACCGAATCTTTGTCAGGTAGAGAAGTTTCAAGTATTCTTACATACAAAAACGATGATCGGGGAGTTCAATGTAATGGAAAATGGGAGAGATAACCCGAAAAATTCTTGTTAAATCATGTTAAGTCCCGTAGATACGATTAAAATTCTCGAAAATCATCCCGATCGCACTTTTCAATCTGGTGAGGTTATTTTTGTCGATGGCACGGAGGGCGAGTTAATGTACGGTATTCTTAGCGGAGAAGTGGAGATGTATGTCAAGGGGCAATTGATAGAAACTCTAGAAAAAGGGGACGTATTTGGAGCAGGAGCGCTCCTGCATCCAGATAAACTGCGAGAATCCACAGCTATTGCCAAAACTGATTGTAAATTAGCCTATCTCAATCAACCGCAGTTTTTATTTGCCGTGCAGGAAACCCCCATGTTTGCGATCGAAGTATTAAGAAGTTATTCCGATCGCTTTCGCAAGTTGAAAAAAATCTTCACCGGTGAAGCATAGAGGAGCAAAGGAAAGCCATCCCCCGAAAACTATTGACCGAAAATCTCACCGATAGTTAAACGGGAACCATTGACCAAATCCCCACCAGAACGCGGAGGTTTCCCCGATAATTGCACTTCTTTTAATAATAATAAACCCGCTCCCGTCTGCACTACCGGCCCGAAATTTTTCCAGAGAGCCACGATCGCTCCCACTTCTCCGCTTAGATGAGAAAGGTCTTTTGTCTGTAATTCTCGAGGCAGTTGACTAGGATCGTCTAGGGGAATAGTGGCCATCACTTTTAGGGGTTGTCCCCGGAAAGTGGTCAGCGCATTAGGATAAAAACCCCGGACTCGATCGTGAATTGTCTGGCCTGAATCTTGCCAGTGGATTAGATAGTCGGATTTTTGAATTAAAGGGGCATAGGTAGCATCGTCGTTATTTTGAGGAATTGGGGTAATTTCTGCTCGATCGAGCTTAGAGAGGGTTTCTAGGAGCAAATCCGCCCCCATTTGTCCTAGGGTTGCTCCCACCTGTTCGGCATTGTCAAAAAGAGCGATCGGGCTGTAGGCTTTCAGTAACATCGGTCCAGTGTCCATGCCCGCATCCATTAACATGGTGGTAATGCCGGTTTCTTTTTCTCCCCTAGCGATGCACCACTGCACGGGGGCTGCTCCCCGATATTTCGGTAAAATTGAGCCATGAACGTTAATACAGCCTAATCGCGGCATCTCTAGAATTTCTGGGGAGAGGATTTGTCCGTAGGCAACCACTACAAAGGCATCCGCTTGCGATTGTCTGAGAAAATCTAAGGTTTTAGCGTTTTTTTTGACACTTTTGGGCTGCCAAACTGGTATTTGCTGTTCTATGGCTATTTGTTTCACCGGTGAGGGGATTAATTGATTACCCCTTCCCCGGCGCTTGTCCGGTTGGGTAACGACGGCAATTACTTCTATATCGGGATTGGCTAATAATTTTTTGAGGGTGGGAACGGCAAAAGTCGGGGTTCCGAAAAAAACAATACGCATGGGAGAGGGGGGATTTTTCAGTTATCAGTTATCAGTTATCAGTAATCAGTGAAAAGAAAGGGCGAATTCTTGAGTGAGAATGTCCACTGAGTCATTAACGACTAACTATGCCGGACCATTGGATTTTTTTGGCTTTTTCCCGACGATAGGAGAAAAAATGCTCCTCTTGTTGATAGGTGCAAAAAGGAGCGATCGCAATTTGTTCATCCCTAATTCCTAACTGTTGTAGTTGATGATAAATCACCCGTCGCACGTCTAAGCGCACTTTTCCTTTTTCCTCGTCAGCAAATAAGGGGGAGGGGGAGAGGTTAAATAAATTCCCTAGAATTTGGTCGGGATTGGTTTCTTGGGGAAATAAACTTAAACCCACTTCTGCGGCAACTTCTCTATCTACTTGATACACTTCCCCGGCAATTGCCGGCCCCAGGGCCAGCACTAAGTTATCTAAACAACTACCGGAGTTTAATAACTGTTTAACTGCTTTGGCAACTATTCCCTTAGCTGTCCCTCTCCATCCAGAATGAATCGCCACCCCAACACCGCTAGAGCGATCGCCTATTAGTACGGGCGTACAATCAGCACTGGCCACCCAAATCCCTTGACCGGAAGCATCGGTGATAATTCCATCCGCTTCGGCCATTTCCGGGTTAGTAATCCCTTGGGGATTTAATAAGCGATCGCCATGTACCTGTTTGACCCGATAAACTGGTACATTTGCACCTAAAGCCTCTGTAAAAGCTTCTGGGGTTTGGGGGTAATAATGACGGGTAAAAAAGCCGTGGGACCAATCCTCTAGGAGATTACAGGTAAGATAGGGCAATCCTTGCCATGTTTGCCATTGCCACAGAGAAGTCTCGGTTAATCGCACATCGATCGCTACATTGGTCACAGTCTAAGCCTCTCTGGCTGCAATAATACCTTATTCTTTCCTATCCTAGTTCTGAGCTTGGCAAACGGCAACCGGAAAATTATTACTTAAAACTCTTGACAAATGGCGAGACTTGCTTTAGACTTTTTATATAATGGGAATCCGTGCGCACATATATATAGGGTTTTAGAGCAAAGATAAGAGAGAAAAAAATAGCCTGAAAAATCGGGTTGAGTAGGAAGAGGATAAAGGTATGAAGACGGAAAATTTCTCTCCCCGACAAGCATTAAACAAAGCATTCCTAAGAGTCAAACCGAGTCGTAGTCAGGTAGAGAAGTTTCAAACCCACCTAGAACAACTCTTGGGGAGTATAAACGAGACAGAATCGGAGGAGTTCCATAAAAACCTGCTTGCGGACTTTCTCAAACACAGCTACTATAGTCCCCAACATTTCATCAACACCAAGGGAAGGAATGATTTAGTCATCCATAATGGGAAAGAGTCACGGGATTCCGTGGGGGTAATACTGGAAGTCAAGAAACCCAGCAATAAAAGCGAGATGCTGCGGAGAGACAAACTCAACTGTAAAGCATTACAGGAATTACTCCTCTACTTCCTCCGGGAAAGGATAACCGAGAAAAACCTAGAGATAAAACACCTGATTGCTACCAATATATATGAGTGGTTTATCTTCGATGGGAATATCTTCGAGAGACTATTCGCACAAAATCAGGAACTTGTCAGACAGTTTAATGACTTTGAGACGGGGAGACTGACGGGAAAAACCACCGACTTCTTCTACAAACAGATAGGAGAACCCTTCCTGAACTCCATACTCGATTCCCTGACATATACCCATTTTGACTTGCGGGAATACACCCAAACCATCCGGGAGGACGAACATAACCTCATCAGTCTCTATAAAATCTTTTCTCCCGAACACCTCTTAAAACTCCCCTTTGCGAACGATAGCAACAGTCTCGACAAAAACTTTTATAGTGAACTGCTGCATATCATCGGATTGACAGAGAGAAAAGAGGGAGGAACAAAACTCATCCGACATCCGCAACCGGCAGCGCGTCAACCCGGTTCGCTGCTAGAGAACGCTATCAGTCAAGTGGAGAGTTTAGATAAAATCTCTCGTTTACCCAATCCCGAAGAATTTGGGGAGACGGAAGAGGAGAGACTATTTAATATCGGTTTAGAGTTGGGGATAACCTGGATAAATAGAATCCTCTTCCTCAAACTATTGGAAGCGCAGATAATTCGGTATCATCGGGGGGATAAATCCCTAGAGTTTCTCAATTTAAGCAAAATTGCCGACTATGACGACTTAAATCGGTTATTTTTCAGCGTCTTGGCAAAAAAACAGTCAGAAAGAAGCAAAGACATCCAGAATACCCATACTCAGGTTCCCTATCTCAACAGTTCCCTATTTGAACCCACAGACTTAGAACAATCAACCATAGTTATCAGTAACCTGCGTTCGGAGAATATAGAGATTTTTGCAGGAACAGTCTTAAAGGATAGTCAGGGGAAAAAGCGAACAGGAGAAATCAACGCTTTAGCATACCTATTCGAGTTTCTCAGCGCCTACGATTTTAGCAGCGAAGGTGGGGAAGCGATACAGGAGGATAACAAGACTCTTATCAATGCGTCAGTGTTGGGATTAATCTTCGAGAAAATCAACGGATATAAGGATGGTTCCTTTTTTACCCCCGGTTTCATCACTATGTATATGTGTCGGGAAACGATTCGACGCGCAGTGATAGAGAAATTTAACCAGAGTCAGGGATGGGATTGTCAGACAATCGAGGATGTATATAACCGCATCAAAGATAAAACGGCAGCCAATGCTATTATCAATAGTCTCAAAATTTGTGATCCTGCGGTAGGTTCGGGACATTTTCTTGTCTCTGCTTTGAACGAGATAATCGCAATTAAGAGTGAGTTACAGATTTTAGTGGATAAAGAGGGTAAAACTCTCAGGGATTATCGGGTTGAGGTGGTGAACGATGAGTTAATCGTCACCGATGATGACGGTAATCTGTTTGAATATAATCCCCGCAACCGAGAAAGTCAGCGCGTACAGGAGACTTTATTTCAGGAAAAACAGCGTCTGATTGAGGGGTGTCTCTTTGGAGTCGATATCAATCCCAACTCGGTGAAAATCTGTCGGTTGCGTTTATGGATTGAGTTACTCAAGAATGCTTACTACAAAGCAGATAACGAGTTAGAGACGCTACCGAATATCGATATTAATATCAAGGTTGGCAATTCTCTGATTAGTCGCTTTGGGTTATCCAATGATTTACAAGTCTTTTCCCGCAAAAGTCGTTTAAGTATCGAGAGTTATAAGGATGCGGTGAGAGTCTATCGCAACGCAGAGGATAAATCGCAAAAGCGCGAGATGGAGAGATTGATAAGTGAGATTAAGAGTAGTTTTCGTCAGACTTTACAGGGAGATAATCCTCTGAAAAAGCGCTTGCGGGGTTTGGAAACGGATTTATATAGTCTAGAGAATCAAATTTTATTATTTGAGGAGTCAGCTAAGGAAAAGAAAGCGCGGGAAAAGAAGATTAGTCAGTTAAGGAATGAGATTGATAAGTTACGTCCGCAACTAGAGGAGATTGAAAGCGGTAAGATTTATCATAATGCTTTTGAATGGCGCTTCGAGTTCCCCGAAGTTCTAGACGATAAGGGGAATTTTATCGGTTTTGATGTGATAATTGGCAATCCTCCTTGGGGAGCAAAAATAGATAATAAACATCTAAACAAAATAAAAGAGAAAAATTCCGATATTATCGTGAGAATGATAGATTCTTTCATGTTTTTTGTTAATTTGACATTCTCCCTTAAATCGCAATATGGTCTTATCTGTCAAATTATCCCCGATGTTATTCTCTATCAAGTTGATAATGAAAAATTACGAGAGAAAATTTTTAAAACCCACCAATTAGAGATAGCTTTCAATCTGGGAGATAGAATTTTTGAAGATGTTGCTAGACCATGTTGTATTATACTTCTGACATCGGAATTTACTAATATATCTTGGGTGGGAGAATATCAAAAATCTTCTGATGATAGTGTTAATAGTCTCAGTCACAATTTATTAATACCAATAGAGACATCTTTTTTTAAAACAATTCCTAATCAAGTCATTACTACTAAAAACCTAATTGGATACAAAATTATCAATAGATATAAGAAAATTAAACTTAGAGATTTAATAGATAAAGATGGAATCCAAAGAGGAATCAGTCCTGATTTAAAAGAAGCTTTTATTGTTGATAAAAAAAGTATCGATGAATTCCATCTGGAGCAAAATTTTATTTTTCCTACCATTACTGGTGGGAGGGATTTAAATAAATACTTGATCTCAGATATTGATAAAAAGATTATCTATACTAAAAAAACGGATGATCCTCACTTAATACCGCAAATAATTGAGTATTTACAATCTTTTAAAGAGCGAATAACTTGTATAGAAGTTAAAGAAAATAAACATCCTTTTTGGTCTTTGCACCGTCCCAGAAACCAAGAAATTTTTCTAAAACCAGAAAAAATTATTGGTGTGATTACTGGAGATAAAATTATTGTTGCTTTGGATAACAATCAAATATTTCCAACGGATGGACTATACTTAATGTCCAGTAGCGGAAGATTATCCAATAAATTTTTATTAGGAGTTTTAAACTCAAAAATCATCACTTATTTTTATCGATTATTGTCAATGGAAGTTAATCGTACTTTAGCTCAAATAAAGCCAACAATTTTAGAAGAAGTACCGATTGAAACACATCCTGAAACCTTAGTAAAAAAAATTGAAATTAAAGTCGATGAAATTCTCACGGCTAAAAAATCTAATCCCAAAGCTGACACTAGCGAGTTAGAAAAAGAGATTGACAAAATAGTGTATGAATTGTATGGATTAAGTGAGGAGGAAATTAGGATAATAGAGGGGGAAATAAAATAAATATAAATGTAGGGTGTGTTAGCGAAGCGTAACGCACCCAAAAGCATCCCAAAGGAATGACAAAAATTTAATCCCCCTAAATCCCCCTTAAAAAATTTGATCCCCCTAAATCCCCCTTAAAAAATTTAATCCCCCTAAATCCCCCTTAAAAAGGGGGACTTAAATTTAATACACTCGTTCTCATGATAAATTCTGTTTTTAATACTATGATTAACTCCCAATCGAACTTTAAAAACCATCTCCCCATCTCCCCACTGAGTAACGCACAGAAAACGGGTTTCTCGGAGAAACCCGTTTTCTACTCATGCAATCATGGAAAAAGGGGAATAAATAATCAGTCTTTAATAACCAGATTTAGTCTTACCTAGTATTATTAGTATCCTATAATACCAATGCTTAGAAAACTATAAAGAAAATCCCAAGATTAGGCGAGTCCCTTGCCGAAAAACGCTATAGTGGCACAAAATGCCTAATTTTATCCACAAAATTGTTATGACAGTTACCAATAGACAAGAGCTAGAAGAACTGATTCAACAGGTAAAAAAAGCTCAACAACAATTTGCCAACTATAGTCAAGAACAAGTAGATCTTATCTTCAAAAAAGCCGCATTAGCAGCCAACAACGCTCGCATTCCTCTGGCTAAAATGGCCGTACAAGAGACAGAGATGGGAGTAATAGAGGATAAAGTGATTAAAAACCATTTTGCCTCAGAAATCATCTACAACAAATATAAACACAGCAAAACCTGCGGCATTATCGAAGAAGATAAATCCTTTGGATTGCAAAAAATCGCCGAACCCGTGGGCATTTTGGCGGGGATCGTACCGACCACAAATCCCACCTCCACAGCCATTTTTAAAGCCCTAATTGCCCTGAAAACCCGCAACGGCATCATTTTTTCCCCCCATCCGCGAGCCAAAGACTGCACGATCGCGGCAGCCAAAATAGTCTTAGAAGCGGCCGTGAAAGCGGGCGCACCGGCCGGTATTATTGGTTGGATTGATCAGCCATCGGTGGAACTTTCCCAAGCATTAATGCAACATCCCAGCATTAATTTAATCCTCGCTACCGGCGGTCCTGGTATGGTAAAAGCGGCCTATTCTTCGGGAAGACCTTCCCTAGGAGTTGGTGCCGGCAATACCCCCGCTTTAATTGACGAAACCGCGCACATAAAAATGGCCGTTTCCTCGATTATTCTCAGTAAAACCTTCGATAACGGCATGATTTGCGCCTCCGAACAATCGGTAATCGTTGTCGATAGCATCTATGAAGAAGTTCGACAGGAATTTATTGATCGCGGGGCCTATCTTCTTTCCCCTGAAGAAAGGGAAAAAGTCGTCGGGATTCTCCTAAAAGATGGTCATATCAACCCCGATATCGTCGGGCAACCGGTGGAAAAATTAGCCGCCATGGCTGGAATTTCTGTTCCCGAAGATACTAGGTTACTAATCGGAGAAGTGGAAAATATTGGCTTAGAGGAACCATTTTCCTACGAAAAACTCTCGCCAATTTTAGCCATGTACCGAGCGAAAGACTTTGAAGATGGGGTGAAAAAAGCCGAAAAACTGGTCTTATTTGCGGGTCGAGGTCATACGGCCGTGCTTTATACCGCACCCTCCAATCGTGAAAATATTAAGCGCTTTGAAGACAACGTACAAACGGCCCGGGTATTAATTAATACCCCTTCCTCCCAGGGTGCGATTGGTGATATCTATAACTTCCGTCTCGATCCTAGTTTAACCCTCGGTTGTGGCACTTGGGGCGGTAATTCCATCAGCGAAAACGTCGAACCTACCCACCTATTAAATATTAAAACCGTAGCCGAGCGCCGGGAAAATATGCTTTGGTTCCGAGTACCACCAAAAGTATATTTTAAATACGGGTCATTACCCGTTGCTATTCGGGAATTAGCCGGCAAAAAACGGGCCTTTATTGTCACCGATAAACCTCTTTTCGACCTAGGAGTTACCGCAACTTTACAGGAAATTTTAGAAGAAATCGGCATCACGGTTAATATCTTTTACGATGTGGAACCCGATCCTTCCCTAGAAACCGTCGAACGGGGGTTAAATGTCATTAATACCTTCAATCCCGATGTCATTATCGCTATCGGTGGTGGTTCCCCCATGGATGCCGCTAAAATCATGTGGCTACTCTACGAGCATCCAGAGATAGAATTCGAGAGCTTGGCCATGCGTTTTATGGATATCCGCAAACGAGTCTATGAATTGCCCCCTTTAGGCGAAAAAGCTCTGATGGTGTGTATTCCCACCACTTCGGGAACAGGATCAGAAGTGACTCCCTTCGCCGTCGTGACCGATCGCCGTAATAATATTAAGTATCCTTTGGCAGATTATGCTCTAACTCCCAGCATGGCAATTGTCGATCCAGAATTAGTGCTGAATATGCCGAAAAAATTGACAGCCTACGGTGGAATTGACGCTTTAACTCACGCTCTTGAGTCCTACGTCTCGGTTTTAGCCTCAGAATACACTAATGCTCTTGCTCAAGATGCCATCCGACTGCTGTTTAAATACTTGCCCAGTTCCTATCATAACGGAGCTAAAGACCCGAAAGCGCGGGAAAAAGTCCATTACGCGGCGACAATGGCAGGAATGGCCTTCGCTAATGGCTTTTTAGGCATCTGTCACTCCATGGCCCACCAATTGGGGGCAATTTTCCATATTCCCCACGGTCTGGCCAATGCTTTGATGATTTCCCACGTCATCCTCTATAATGCCACCGATGCCCCCTTTAAACAGGCGACTTTCTCTCAGTACAAATATCCTAACGTAAAATGGCGCTATGCCAGGATCGCCCATTCCCTGGGATTGGGGGGAGAAAGCGAGACCGAAAGTGTGGAAAGATTGGTATTAGCGATCGAATGTTTAAAACGGGAAATCGGTATTCCGGCCAGTATTAAAGAGGTAATTCCCGAAACTGAAGCCGAATTTATGGCCAAATTAGACCATTTAGCTGAACAAGCTTTCGATGATCAGTGTACCGGAGCCAATCCCCGTTATCCCCTGATTGAGGACTTAAAAACCCTGTTAATCCAAGCTTATCACGGCAATTTGCCCCTAGAGGTGGCGGTAAATGGTCACGGTGATGTCAGTCTTGCCGATTTGAAGTTAGATCCGCAACCCTTGAGCTTGTAGAGATCGATTTTGCCTTTGATCCCCCCTACCCCCCTTAATCAGGGGAATATCTCCCCTACCCCCCTTAATAAGGGGGGTTTTGACAGTTTTTAACACCTACCTACTTAGCTACCACTTAAAAATTATCTTTTTTCCCCCGCAGCCGTGCAAACACTTGTACTGGTTCATTGCTATCCATGGTCATGGCCAAAGCGGGACTATCCCAACGCAAAAAAGGATTAGTCAGCTTTTCCGTCCCCAAAATTGCCGGAATCGTGGGAATATCTTTAGCGCGATTTTTCTCCACTTCCCGATAACGCTGCTGCAGAGCGGCATTATTAGGGTCAACTGTCAAGGCAAACTTTAAATTATTTAACGTATATTCATGAGCGCACCAAACCCTAGTCTGGTCAGGTAGCGATCGCAATTTAGTTAAAGAAGCCACCATTTGGCCCGGTGTTCCCTCAAATAAACGACCACAACCCCCGGAAAACAGGGTATCACCACAGAATAACTCGCCGTAATCTCCGGGGTTAACTGGGGGAAAATAATAGGCAATATGAGCGCGAGTGTGGCCGGGAACAAAGAAAACCTCGGCCGAGCGACCAGCAAATTCCACCCGGTCCCCCTCCTCTAAAAACATTTGCTGCCCCGGAATGCGACCGCGATCCTCCTTTCCCCCATAAACGCAAAGATGGGGATAACGATTAATTAAAGCCTGATTAGCCCCCACATGGTCGCCGTGGTGATGGGTATTGAAAATAGCGACTAAATCCACCTGCAAAGCCTCTAATCGCCTGAAAACGGGTTCAGGTTCTGCCGGATCCACCACGGCCGCGATTTTTTGCGCTCGATCGTAGAGGAGGAAAATATAATTATCGGAAAGGGCATTAAGACGTTCGATCTCCATGGTAGAATCTTGGGCTAAAGTTTAACTCGATCATATAGTGCTAACCTAACTCCCCGCAGGACAGGAATCGGCGAAAATTACGCAGGGAATCCCCACATGATTAATGGGAACAATATAGGTTTCTGTGGGGGGAAATAAAGCGACAACGTGGGGAACGGGACGGGGAGTATAATGCACTTGCGATTGACCTTGATAAGCGAGGGAGGTGCTTGCTCCCGAGTCTAACATCACTGCGTCCCGAAAACCTGCCTGTACTAATAATTCTCCCAAAGACATGGAATCGATCGGCTCTCGGGAAACCCCGATTACTGGCTGTCCTGCCTGATTAATCCCCCAAAAAGCCCGGTGACGCAGGGCATCAAAACCGTAAAGTGTACCAAAGGATTCTCGCGATTGTGGTTGTCCATCTTTGACTAACCAAGCGGCCGCGACAAAAGCATCCGTAACCTTGAGATCATCTCCGGCCTCCGCTGCGATTCCTTCTAGGGTATTATGACGGACAGGATCAAAGGGAAGATAACGCACCCATCGATCGGTAATGATTACTAAAGGACGACCCTCTAACTTGTCGATTTCTCCCTCATATCCCGGGATAAAGCCGCCATTTTGGCTTAAAACCGGCCCGATCATCTGATTTGAGTCCAATTCCTTGAGAGAGAAAAAACCGCCGTCCACGGCTGCGATCGCTTCTGTACTGGCGATAATTTCCTCCACTTGATAACGACTATCAGCGTGGATGGTTTTGGGAATCCCGCCACTAATTAATACAAGTGTATTAGTCAGAAATTCCACTTCCCGTTTTTGGATGGTGGTGGCAAAGTTAAAACCGCCATCGGTACGGGGTAAGGGATCACCCCCCCAAGCTTGCGGTACAACTTCTCGCGTGCGCGATTGCCCAAAGCGTCCAATCGTGAGTAAATTGGGGGATTGTCCAGCAAAATGCTCATCGAGGTCATTCATCGATAAAGCCGCCCGATAACCCGCTTTTTTGACGAATTCCTTCACTCGATCATCCGCCTTCCCTTCCGGATAGGTGAAATAATTGATCGGAATGCCCAATTCTTTTTCTAAGATTTGTTTCGATTGCTTGACTTCCTGCTCCAAATCTGCATCGGACAATAATCTTAAATCCCGGGGATGACTAACACTATGGGAGACAATTTGGACTAGAGGATCGGCGGCCATTTCCCGGAGTTGTTGCCAAGTGACACTGGTTCTGCCAGTTTTTTGAGCCATTTTATTGATATAAATCGAGAAAACAGCAGGATAGTTATATTTTCTCAATAAAGGATAGACATACTGGTAATGTCCCCCATAACCATCATCAAAAGTCAATAAAACCGGTTTAGCGGGAAGGGGGATCCCTGTCCGCAGATGGGAAATTAACCAATCGATACTGATCGGAGTTGCCCCGATTTCCTGCAAAAATTGAAAATGTGCCTCTAATTCGGCGGGAGTAACGTCAAAAAATACCTCTTTTTTTGGTAAAATGTCGTGATACATTAAAATCGGGACTTTTGTCCCTTGAGCGCGGGGATGAATTTCCGGCCAGGGTGCTAATTCGATCGCTGTTGCCGAGTTATTTTGCCAATTATCGAGACTAATATCGTTTTTTTGGAGAGATAGGGGAAGAATCACTCGATCGGAGAGGTTTTTATAGGTTTTACAATCAAAAATTCTCGATATATCCTTAAAAGAACTATTTTCTAGAACATAATCCGCGCATTCTGGTTGAAACTCCCTAAAAGGTGCGGGAATATAATCACCCCCCACCAGAGCATTAGAACGAG
Organism: Microcystis aeruginosa LEGE 91341; assembly: GCF_015206885.1. Taxonomy (GTDB): domain Bacteria; phylum Cyanobacteriota; class Cyanobacteriia; order Cyanobacteriales; family Microcystaceae; genus Microcystis; species Microcystis aeruginosa_H. Next base: position 29,806 of record NZ_JADEXY010000028.1, read on the forward strand.
GATAGAGAGAAATTGCCCAAATAATCAGACAAACGACGATAAATGCCAAAAATCCGTATAGGGGAAACAAGGGAAACGAAGATTTTTGCCGAGCTTGCCAACGCATAGGATTAAGTAATAAAGTAAAAAGTAAAAAAGAAATTGAGATTTGCGCTAGTACCTTGACTAACAAGCTGAGTTTCCCTATAATCCGTTCCCTTGTCAAGTTTTCCAGAACACCCTCATCAGTTATCAGTTATCAGTTATCAGTGAGCAGTTATCAGTGAGCAGTGAGCAGTTGTCAATAGACTGCCTTTATTGATTCTCCCCTCTCCCTTCTCCCCACTCCCCTCTCCCCAATTCATAATTTATAATTCATAATTTATAATTTCCCATTCCCCCCACTGATAACTGGTTACTGTTTACTGGACGGCTACGCCGTGCCTTTGGCAACACTGAAAAACCCCACTTCCCCACACCCCGCTACGTTCACGGGGATTAAACTGGTAAAGCGTGACACAAAACTGCTAGAGTTACCAAAGACGAGTATATAAACTTTACAGATATTGTATGAGAGTTTTGGTTATTGGCGGAGACGGCTATTGTGGTTGGGCAACGGCACTCCATCTATCAAATAGAGGTTACGAAGTAGGCATACTTGATAGTTTAGTTCGTCGCTATTGGGACTTACAATTAGGCTGCGATACCTTAACACCGATCGCACCCATATCTCATCGGATTCAACGCTGGCAAGATCTAACGGGAAAATCGATCGATCTTTTTGTCGGGGATATTAACGAGTACGACTTTTTGATTCAATCCCTGCGACAGTTTCAACCGGATGCGATTGTTCACTTCGGAGAACAGAGATCTGCACCCTTCTCCATGATTGATCGCGAACACGCGGTTTTAACGCAAGTTAACAACGTGGTTGGCAATTTAAACATCCTCTACGCGATGAAAGAGGAATTTCCCGATGCGCACCTAGTAAAACTGGGAACCATGGGTGAGTATGGCACACCGAATATAGATATTGAAGAAGGCTACATCACGATCGAACATAACGGTCGTAAGGATACTTTACCCTATCCCAAACAGCCCGGTAGTATGTACCATCTCAGCAAAGTCCACGATAGCCATAATATCCATTTTGCCTGTCGGATGTGGGGTTTAAAAGCTACAGATCTCAATCAAGGGGTGGTTTATGGAGTCCTCACCGAAGAAACGGGAATGGATGAGATGTTAATTAACCGTCTCGATTACGATGGGGTTTTTGGTACTGCTTTAAACCGTTTTTGTATTCAAGCGGCGATCGGTCATCCCCTGACAGTGTACGGTAAAGGTGGTCAAACGCGAGGATTTTTAGATATCCGCGATACCGTGCGTTGTTTGGAATTAGCGATCGCTAATCCCGCTCGATCAGGGGAATTCCGCGTTTTTAACCAATTTACCGAACTGTTTAGCGTCGGTGACTTGGCACTGATGGTGAAAAAAGCTGGTTCTGCGTTAGGGTTAAATGTGGAGATTAACAATCTTGACAACCCGCGCATCGAGTTAGAGGAACATTATTTTAACGCTAAAAACACGAAATTACTTGATCTAGGCCTACAACCTCACTATCTCTCCGATTCTCTCCTCGATTCCCTCCTAAACTTCGCCACCAAGTATAAAAATCGGGTAGATATGAATCATATCCTACCAAAAGTCACTTGGAAACGATAATTTATTAGTAAATGATAAGTTGAGGATGGGTTACTTGCCCATCCTTTCCCTTTTTCTAATGTATCTGAATCAAACTCGATCTTAATCCGAACTGATGGGAATTATTGTCGTCCACGATTGCGGGAATTAGCGCGACGTTCCTGCATTAACTGGGAAAATTCCGTTCTTTGAGCGGGAGTTAACACTTGACGAATTTCCAAAAAACTTTCAAATTGCAGGTTACTGATTTCTTGGCGATTCCGAGAGACTTGCTGATGTTTAGAACGGATATCTCGATCGGAGGCATTATTCGATAATAAACTATTTAATTCTTGTTCGTTGCTTCTCAGGGTTTCTCGCAACTTTTTGGTTTTTTCCTGATATTTCTGACGAATAGCGGCAACTTTCGACTTTTGCTCATCGGTAAGGTTCAATTGTTCAATTAGTCTTTCTCTAGAATTATCCATCCCACGGGGACGATTTTCAGGACGCTGGGGAGAGCTAGTTTGAGCAATAAATAGACCATCTTGGGGATAGGATAGCACAGTGGCACTTGGGGCCAAGTTAACGGCCAGAGTTAAAGCCATGGTTGTGCCGAGAATCGAGACAGTAGAAAAGTACATAATTGACCTTGACAAACAAATTAAGGATTATAGGTAGAATAGGTGAGTTGAGGCTCGTTTAAGCTCATCCAAGGGGAACTATAAACGCTAGAAGCAGCAATCGGTGAAGCGATGCTATGGTTCCAACTTTCCACTAAAAAAGCTTCTAATTGCTCGTCGGAAATTTGGCTCAGTTGTGGATGAGGATCGGACCAACGAGAGGAAGCAAAAATCAGCAGAGATAAGGCAGTAATACCAGTGATCAACCCCAATAAAGGCAGGGATTTTGGGAAATTTACTGGCTTTTCTTCCCTAATCATTTGCATTAACTGTTTTTCTTCATCTATCATCGGTTGAGGTGGCAGCGATGGACGATAGCGACGCAGAAAATCAACCACTTTGTCATCTTCTGGGGACATTAGAGAACTCCTTGTTTTTGCAAAAATTGACCCATGGTTTTACGCGCATAATGAAGACGTGATTTCACCGTACCGAGGGGAATTTCTAAGATGTGAGCGATTTCCTTTTGGGGTAAGTCCTCTAGATCGTGAAGGACAAGGACAGCGCGATGTTCTAAACTGAGAATTTCTAACCCTTGTCGGACCACTTCCTCATAATGCAGTTGCATCAAATCGGGACTATCTTGGGGACGGGATTCGCTATCAAGGGAGTTTTCCTCATCAGTACTTTTGGCCATCCTCATTTGTCTTTTGGCTAATTGTCGCCGACCATCGATCGCCACATTCCAGGTGATCCGATAAACCCAAGTGGAAAAGTATTCAGGTGAACGCAATTTCGGCAACCCGTGCCACACTCTTAAAAATACCTCTTGGACAAAATCCTCTAGGAATTCCTGTCCACAGAGTTGATAGAGAGTAGAGCGGATTTTTGGTTGATAAAGACGGTAAAGGTGACGAAAAGCACCCCTATCACCCCTTTGACATTTTACAATTAACTCTCGATCGCTCACACTTGTTTGCTTATCGGTTATCACCTCGATCATTCCCCTCACCCCTAGCTACTTGTCCCTTTAGACTAGGGGGTGTCAAGAATGGTTCATAACCAGTTATCAGTTATCAGTTATCAGTTATCAGTGATTCAGTTATAGCGGTTTTCACAGAGGTGAGTCCCGATTGAAACGCTGAAACGCCTATCTATCAAGGGATTTACTATACCTCATTAGACTGAAAACCGTTATATAATTCATAATTCATAATTCATAATTCATAATTCATAATTCTCACTTCCCCATCACCGAGGGAGTAATTGTTGATAGAAATCCAATTGTTTTTGAGCGAGGGCTTTATTAGTATAATTGGTCATTACTCTCTGATAACCCCTCTGGCCTAATTCTTGAGCGAAACTGGGATTATCTAAGAGAGTTTGTATAGATTTAGCCAGTGCTTCCCCATCTTTTTCGGGAAAAATTAACCCCGTATCAGCAATAACAAAGGGGATTTCTCCTGAATCAGAACCAATAACAGGAACCTCACAGGCCATAGCTTCAATTAAAACATGACCGAATTGTTCTTTCCAACCGACGGCCGTTAAAGTTTTGACCTGATAGGTGATTTCTGAAGGCAAAACCAAAGTGTTCATCAGGTTAATATAATTAACTACTTGATCGTGGGGAACACTTTCCACTATCATCAAGCGATCGCTTATTCCTGCGGCTGTAGCTTCGCTGACTATTTTATCTTTCAGGATGCCCCGACCTAAGAGTAATAACTTCCACTTACCTGTTAATTTAGTTACAGCTTTAATCAGGGTTAGAATGCCTTTTTCTTCCACAAAACGACCGACAAAACCAATCACAAATTCATCGGGTTCAATGCCTAAAGAGCGGGCTAAATTGGGTTGCTTGCTGGGGGAAAAAAGAACTTCATCCACTCCTAATTGTGGTAAAACGGTGTATTTACCCCTGTAACCCCGTTCTTTTAAAACATCTACTCCGTCCTGATTACCAGCGATTAAACCATCGGTATTTTTCAGGTTATAAGCTTCTAACCAAGAGATGGGAAATTTAGGAGTATAGGGAAGATTCCACCAAGTAAAAAATACATTTTTAGCCCGGAGATTTAAGAGACGATTCAGAGTGATAAATTGGGCATAAGCGAGAGATTTAGAACCCTGTTCCACCTGAATAATATCGGGTCTAAATTTTTGCAATAAAGGAATTATATCAATGCCAAAAGTTAATAAAGATTGGTTATTCTGGCTAAAATTAGGGATAGGAATGACTCGGAAATTATCAGCTATTTTCGGTTGACTTTCAATGATTTTATTTTGGACTCCTCCCGGTTGCCAACGTTGGGGAACAACAATAGTAACCTCAATATTGGGATTTAATTTTGTCAGGGCGCGCAATTTCTCACAGTTGAGATCAACGACATAGGTATGACTAGCGACTAAAATTCTCATAGATTATCTAGTTTTGTATAAATTTGGCCATCATTCCAGAGGGACTTAACTTGAGTTTTCACAGCATCCAGAAAACCTAAACTATAAAAAATTCCCCTAGAAAGGATTTTAATCGGGGAACCACCTTTATTACAGGGAGGATTGCCAAGAACGTGACAATCAAATAATTTAGCATAGAGTCGCAATTGTTGAGTGAGAGTGAGATTTTTCAGAGCCATCAGAAAGTGATTATGATAAAAAGTCGTCTGATAACTCAAAGAACGAGTGCTAATATCATGACAGCCACCAGTTTCTTCCCCTAAATGAATCAGATAAGCGGTGGGATCGTACCAGACATGATAGGGAGTCTGGCGTAATCTTAAGCAAAAATCCGATTCCTCGCGCACGGCACTGCCACGAAAGCGTTCATCGAACCAAATGCCGTATTTAGTAAATATATCCTTCCGGAAAGACATATTACAGCCCCGGGCCGAGATTACCTGCTGAGGTTTAGTGGTGTGGACAAGATCGATGTAATACCAAGCAATGCCGGGATCCATGGCTTGGGGGGGTAAAAAGTCGATTTCGTAGGGTTTGCTGGTATCTGTCACCATTTTTTGGGAGTCACCCAATTTCATGCGATCGAATACCCGACCGGCCACTACACCTATCTCAGGGTTCTTGACAAAATTCTCACTATGTGCTTTGAGATAATTATTTGGTAGCCGCACATCATCATCGATAAAAAGAACGATATCGCCCTGGGTGCGACGGACTCCATAATTTCTGGCACCAGGTAAACTTGCCCAATCCAGCCGATACCAGCTAATTTTGTGCTGATTAGCCAGATTTTCTAGATAGGATTGTATTTCAGGGCTATGGGTAGCGGTTTGGTCGATAACTAACACCTCAAAATTGGGGTAATCTTGTTTGAGCAGGTCATCGAGGGTATCTTTCAGAGGCTCTTCGCGTCGATAGGTGGGTATGATGACAGAAATCGAGGGAAAATTCATAGCAGGAAATGGGGAAATGGGGAAATGGGGAAATGGGGAAATG
>NZ_JADEXY010000029.1 GCF_015206885.1 Microcystis aeruginosa LEGE 91341
CGATTACCCCATCTCCCCAATTCATAATTCATAATTCATAATTCTCACTCCCCTAACCCCTCATCCCCTCTACTAATAACCAATGCTTCCCACCGTTGAGACTTTAATTATTGCCGTCGAAAAAGCCGACTCAGCCAATGGGTTACTAACCGCCGTGGAAAACTTAGCCGCCGCCAAAAGTGAAGCGGCAATACCTACCCTCACCGATGTCCTGAAATATAATAACCCTGGTGCCTCCGTGGCAGCCGTAGATGGTTTAATCGCCATCGGCAAAGCGGCGGTTCCCTATTTACTGGCCAACCTAGACGGTTATAATTATGGGGCGAGAGCTTGGGCAACCCGCGCCCTAGCAGGAATTGGCGATGTGCGAGGATTGGACTTATTACTTGATGCGGCGGTGAGTGATTTTTCCTTTAGCGTGCGGCGAGGGGCGGCTAGGGGCTTAGGAAATATAATTTGGTCTGATTTGGAGGAAAGTCGGGTTTCTGAAGCTCAGAAGGCGGTTTTTACAGCACTGGAGAAACTTTTACAAGGGGATCCAGAGTGGGTGGTTAGATATGCGGCGATCGTCGGATTGCAGGGATTAGGAACTGCAGCGGCGGCATTTCGCGGGGCGATTCGGGAACTTTTAGGACAGATTGGGGAGACAGAAGCGGAAATAGTGGTAAGATTGCGTGCCGATCAAGCTCTGGAACACTTACAATAAGCCTAAGTCACAAAGTAGAAAAACTTATTTCTCTACAGGGAGAAACAATTACACTAACATTCTATGAAATATTGGCAGGAAATTTTAGCGATCGCTCAACGAATTTTAGTGGAATTAATCCGGCGCGGGCGTAGCTTAATCCTCTGGGGCATTTTCCCGATCCTTGTCCTGCTCTTAAATGGCTATATTATGGCAGAAAAAGGCAAAATTGAGCTTGCCGAGGCTATGGCACTGGCTACTCCTCCCACCCTCGTAGGGGCGGCACTTTTCTTTAGTTGTTTGGGGGGAACCGTGGCGACGGTAGTAGCAGAAAGGGAACAACAAACGATTAAACGGTTATTTTTATCGCCTTTAAGCGGTGTTTCCTATTTTATCGGCATTTTTCTCGCCCATTGTGTGATTGCCGCCTGTCAGACGGTTTTAGTTTATTCTATTGCTAAACAGTACGGAGCCAGTTTTAAAGGCTCAATTCCTCTAGAATTATTAATTATTTTTCTTAGTATCACCGCTTATGTGGGTTTAGGATTTATCCTCGGTACTCAACTGGCGAAAAGAACAGAAGATGTTAATGCTTTGGTGGGAACTTTTGGGGTTCCTTTATTAATTTTAGGCGGCGTTTTTCTTCCGACTGCTTTATTTCCCGACAATATTCTATCTCTGGCTAAATATAACCCGATCTACCACATGAATGAAGCTTTAATTGCTGTTTGGGCAAAGGGCGAAAATCTACAAGATATTAGCTCTCATTTTCGCTTTCTCTGTCTTTTTGCCCTAGCTATGGTAGCAGGTGGTTGGCTTACCTATCGACAAATGTTAAACCTTGAACGCCGATTGTAAATCAGTTATCAGTTATCAGTTATCAGTTATCAGTTAGAAAAGGCAAGAGCATTTATTAATTTGTCTTCCCATATCTTCCACTCCCTAATCCTGCCTGCTGCCTCCTGACTATCCTTGTTACTTTATTAAAAATGCTGACTATTAGTAATGTCAAAAAAAATTACGGAAGACGCTTAGTATTAGATCAATTAAACTTTCATATTGAAGCGGGGGAAATTTACGGTTTACTCGGTCCCAATGGTGCGGGAAAAACCACCACTATTAACTTAATTTGTAATTTATTAAAACCCTCATCGGGAGAAATTACCTTTAATTATTTGCCAATTTCCAGAGTTACTAAAGAATTAATTGGGGTTGCACCGCAAGAAAATTTATTGTACAAATCCCTTACTTGTGAGGAAAATCTCAACTTTTTTGCTCAGATTTATGGACTCGATCGCCCCCAGCGTCGTCATCGGATTAAAGCCAGTTTATCGGCAGTAAATTTGCTTGATCGCGCCCGTAGTCCAGTGGAAACTTTAAGCGGTGGAATGCAGCGCCGGATGAATATTGCTGTGGCTATTGTTCATCAGCCAAAATTATTAATTCTTGATGAACCAACTACCGGTTTAGATATCGAATCTCGCTATGAAATTTGGGATTTAATCGGAGAATTACGGCGCCAGGGAATGACAATTTTATTAACTACCCATCTCCTCGATGAAGCACAGCGTCTCTGTCAACGTATTGGAATTTTAAAACAAGGTCGTATTATTGCCGAAGGTAATTTAAATCAGCTGCGTCAGCACATTCCCGCGAAAGAAATTATTATCATGGATACCCAGGATCAAGAGGCGGCCATAAATCGAGGGAAACAGTTAGGATTTACTCCCAAATTTTACGGCAAAGATTTAGCTTTTTGGTTAGATGAACATCTAGAATTAAGCGAGATTATCCAGGCATTCGATGGCATTAATATTGATTCTATCGCCCGTCAGACGGTACAGTTAGAACATATTTATATGGAAATTATGAATCAATTTTAAACCCGTTTTTGAGAATTAAAGTTGATTATCATCATTTTTTCAGTAATTGCCCCCAATTAAGCTAAATCGCCGTTTTTTGCCATCATGATCATCTCTAATTTTTAGGTAGGTTCTATCTAGGGCTTGGTGAATAAATCTAAAAACCTTGTTGGGTAAAACTTTTAGACTTTTTGTCAATCAAAAAGTACCATATCTGGGAATGATCGGCGGGAAAATTCAGATACTTTTTCCCTGAAAATTAGGTAATTGACCCCCTCAAAATCGCTAAAATCCTACACCCCACACCCGTTCGGCTGAGCGTTCGACAAAAGCTCACGCGGCCCGACTGAGCTCGCCGAACGTCCGAATTCTCACTGCCGAGGCCTGCCCCCACGAAAAACTTTTTCAGCAAACCCTATATAAGCTTCTCAGACTACCAATACTTCGGATTTGAGGCATAATTAATTTTTCAAGCAAAAAAAAAATCTAGAAATCAGTTTTTAGGATGGTAAACAAGTTGAATATCGATTTTATTTCTCTTGAATTCCCACTCTTGACCTCTCAGCCTTCTGATCTTCCAGAAATTTTCCTTGTTGCTGGAGAACTATGATACAATGGCATCAAAAAATAGAGGAAAAAATTTTTTATTATGGACAAGGTGTCAACACCAAGCCTATCAATTGTTATTCCGACCCGAGAAGGATTCGCTGACCACTGGTTTAATGCGCTGACCGAGGTCAAGGGAGAAGTAGAATTTATCTTGGTTCATCCACCAGGAGCGCCTAAGTATCCCACGTCCGACTCTAGGGTACAGCAAATAGTCAGTCCCTTGCGGGGAGAAATTATTCAACGTGCCACAGGTTTGATGAATGCTACCGCTCCCTATACATTGACAATTAATTGTGATGAGTATATCAATCCCGACATTTCAGAAATTAGCCGTCAATACTTTTCCCGATTTCCTGATAGTTGGGTGATGAGACTTAGCCGGAAAGATGTTGAATTTGGTAAAAAAGAAATTCTAGAAGCTCCTTGGCTCTCACCAAAACCCATCGAAAAACTAGAAGTTTGTGGTAGGTCTCAAGGTAACTCTAAGCTATACGAACAGGGCAACTACTTATTGGAAATTCCCATTACTCCTATCGATAATAAATTTGATGTAATGTGTATTTTTAGAGGGAGGAGAGATCATCGAGGTCCTCATACAGAAAATTTTGACAAGAAGGTTTGGAAAACTTCTATAGTACAGGAAACCCTGAAGGATCTGGTGGGGTTAATGCCTTTTATGGGTCCGTTTAAGTATATTCCCTTTTGGTGTCTTGATCGAGTTTTAGGACTAGCTATACAAGCGAAGTTTTTTGAGCAAGGAAAAGGCAAAATTATTGGTCATCTCTTACCGCTGCCAGAACAAATTCGTATTGAAAATAATCCACCTGAATATATACGATTCAATCGTTATGGGGTGCTTTCTGAGCTTTACCTAATCAGACGTTTTCCCCAATACGGATATATGTGGAATCTCGTTGTTCCCGACATATTAAATGTGCCGCGACTCTTTATTCGTTCTCGCTTGGGTAAAGAGGTATAAAATATCACTCTATCTTTAATCTGTCAAGGAAGTTGAGTATTAAGACTTGCTTCCTATTTTTTAGCTGTTAACTTTAATTTAGCTTTTTAAATATTTGCCTAATTTTAATTTTCACACCGTTGTAAAATTCTTCAAAAAATAGATTCCAAAAGTAGCCATACTGGGGAAATTGCTTCACTAACAACATCTCCACCAACACTAACAATCGCACTGTTTTTAAGGAATAAGGCCTAACAATATATCTAATTTGACCAGGTTCGGGCATCCAATGACCAATACAAGCACCTGTTTGAAAAAATTTGGCTTGAATATATAGTCCGATTGCCCTATCTAATCCCCAAAGAGGCAACCAAGTTAAAAGTTCCGCCATTCTTGTGCCTTGGAACATTTCTGTGAGAGCTTCTTTAACTGCTGGACTTTTCCAAATTGTATTATTAAAAGGTTCCACATGACTTCCATGAATGTCTCTTCTCTTAGCGTAGGGCCAGAGAGCAACTTTTATATCAAAATGATTTTCTAGAGGGGCAATGGGAACTTCTACCAAATCCTGATGGGAATCCTCTCTTTTTCTTGCAATTCTAAGTTGCTCAAGAGAGGGCAATTGCTGCCAAGGTCTTTTAATTTTTTCTTCATCTAAGTAGTCTATTTTTTCTTTAAACAAACGCAGCATCCAACTCTGAGGAAATTTCTCAAAGTATTCAAGAGTTAGGGATACAACATCCGGATGCACGAAGTCATCATCATCTAAAGCCAGTATATACTGACCAGTGGCGTTCATTAAACCGAAGGCTCTTTGAGGTGTTTCTCCTTTGTAGAGACTGTATAAAATTTTTACTCGTGGGTCAGCTATAAAGGCCGCAGTTGTGCCGGGAGGGTAAACTAAGATAAATTCTATGTTTCCCTGCACGGATACAAGTTGTTGTAACCAATATTCGGAAAAATTTCCGATGGTCGGGCTAACAATAGATAATATCGGTTGATTGAAACTAGCAAGCATTTCTGGTGAATTTATTTAGAAATAATTTGACGATACCAACACAAATTTGCTGAACTTAGGTGACTACCAAGAATCTCTCAAAAAGATACTTTTCAGATGAGAGATGGTAATTCAATTTGACTTTTTTCGTAATCTTGGGGGATACCTATGTCAATAAAATATTCGTCAGAAATAAAGCCATACATAGAAATTTTCTCGCTATAAACTTTGAGAAAGTCGTCCTCAAAAGAAAATTTTGATGGCAGATCAAAGCCAGACAATATTTTTTTCCATACACAATATATGCCGCCATTAATATAGCCCTTATCTTGATATTTTTTGGATTCAAACCCGATAATTTTTTGGTCATCGTCTAGGAGAACATTATTATAACGATCAAAGTTAGTTAGCGGCTTCAGAGCAACAGTTATCAGGGATTTCTTTTGATTATGTAAATTAATTAAGGCGGATAAATTGACATTAAACAAGGTATCGCCGTTGACAATTAATGCTTGTTCGGTTTCAATTTTATTTAGTGCCAACTGGATCGCTCCTCCAGTTCCCAATGGTGTATCTTCTATCAGATAATTTAGCTCGTATTCCTTGTATTGATCGCCAAAATGATCGATAATTTTCTGATGTTCATAGCCCACAGAAACTAAAAATTTGTTGGTAATTTTTTGAGAGATTAGGTAATCTAATAGATATTCTAAAAAAGGCCTGTCGGCAACGGGAGCCATGGGTTTTGGTAAACTGTTGATCACCGACCGTAACCTGGTTCCTAACCCACCCGCCAGAATAATTACATCCATAGATACACCTCAAAAAATTTAATTATTGCCAATCTTTTCAAAACTATTTTTAGGCTTACAGGGATAATCCTGCCCCGTCGATCCTTGGTTTGCTATAATGTCCATGCTTGGGTTCCGTATTTAGTAAAATGAAAATTAATCACTTGGCCTCCTTCTGCTTTCAAAGCTTTTATTACTTCGATTTTCTTGGTAGGATCGACCATAAAGATAATAAAACCACCGCCACCGGCTCCCGATATTTTGCCTGAATAGGCCCCAGTTTCCCTCGCTACCCGATAAATGCGATCAATCTGCGGATTACTAATTAATTTGGATAATTTCTTCTTCGCTTCCCAAGAAGTTCTCAGAATTTCTGCTATGCCCATAAAATCTGATTTAAGCAGTGCTTCTTTAAAGAGAATTGCCTCTTTTTTGAGTTGATGGGTAGCGGCGATCGCTTGCTCATTTTTTTCTTGGACATTCTGAATTTGATCCTCAATTACTTGAGATGAGTAGCGAGAAATGCCTGTATAGTAGAGGATCAGAGAGACTTCCAATTCATTGATCACCCAATTTTTAATCCGCAAAGGATTAACTATGACTCGATCTTGTTCATAAAATTCCATAAAATTAAAACCGCCAAAAGTGGCAGCGTACTGATCTTGCTTGCCCCCTAACCAGCCTAGGTCAATTCGTTCGATCTCGTAGGCTAAATGGGCGATATCATACTCGCCTAGGGGTAATTTTAACAGTTCCACAAAGGCTTTAACTATGGCCACGGCTAGGGTAGAAGAAGAACCCAATCCCGAACCAGCCGGCGCATCGGAAAAGGTGGTGATTTGCAGCGGTAAAGGTTGCCCTTGATTAAAGTCTTTAATCAAACGATTATAGACTGCTTTATGCAGATCGAGAACACCATTATAGGGGAGAGGAAACTGAAGGGTTTCTATTTGTTGTTCTCCTCGATCAGCGGCAACAAAAATGACCTGTTTGTCGGTAATTTCCGTGACTGTACAGTAGGCATAGAGATCGATAGTAGCGTTGAGAACGTAACCCCCATAAAGACTACAGTAAGGCTCGACATCGGTGCCGCCACCACCTAAACCTAATCTTAAAGGAGCTTTGGTTCTGATGATCATGGGTATGCTGTTTAGGTTGATTTTTTGCTAGGAGATTTTAGTTAGGAAAGAGCGCTTCTTCGATCGCTAAACAAATAGTATGGAGAACAAAACCATGACCTTCTTGAATGCGAGGGGTACTGGTACTAGGAATCATCAAACAATAATCGGTTTTTTCCTCTAGAGCTAATCCCTTCGCCCCAGTTAAACCGATGCTAGTGATACCTTTTGCTTGACAAACTTTGAGAGCTTGATGGATATTAGCGGAATTTCCCGAAGTGGAAATACCGATAAATACATCACCCGGATTACCTTCCGCTTCTATCTGGCGGCTAAAAATATATTCGTAACCATAATCGTTGGCGATCGCTGTTAAACTAGCGATGTCGCTGTTGAGGATGCGAACCGGTAAAGACTGTCTTTCTTTCAGAAATCGGCCGTGCAGCTCACCGCCAAAATGGATAGCATCGGCGGCACTGCCTCCATTACCGGCGACTAATACTTTGTGGTTATTGCGATAAGCATTGATACATACTTGGCAAATCTCTTGGATTTTTTCTAGATATTTTGTCTCGGTTAGTAGGTTTTTTTTCAGGTTATAAGCCTCCTCCAATTCAGTCTTGATTAAAATTGACAGAGACGGATCACTCTGGAAACCATCTAATTTTTTGTTTGATTTTTCCACCATCGGCATAGGTTTGATTTTTCCAATTTTTATTAGTTGAATAAATTTAACTCTCAGTCATTCTGTCATTGACATTGAATAGTATTAAAAGATCAGAATCGCTCTCCATTAATTGAGCATAAAACCCCTAGCACGGTAGAATTGATCACGGGACAAGAAAAACAGGCTAATGATAGTTCTAGAAAAACCTAGAGCGATCGAGTTAAAAGAGTGATCTTTTGCCAGTTATTCTGGGAATATACCACAAACGCCCCAACCTTAGCACAATTTGTTTTGTTTGTAAATAAACTTTTGATCTATTCTGGCCGAGACGAGGGATTTCTGAACGGGGGGTTCAACCCTTGCCAGTCTCGGCCTTTTGTTTGGCTGGACAAAAATGTTAACAATTCATGACAATACTGCTGATATAATCAAAAGTCCAAAGGCCTGACGGCGTATAATATGCCCTGATTGCTATACTCTGACATCTAGATAGTAAAGAGAAGCAATTTAGCCGAGAAAACTAGCACAAATCGCGACAATCCCTCGAATTTTGTCTGTCCATCGGTTCAAGCTCTCGTCCCTGACAGAAGAACTGAGAATTCTAGTCCCCGACTCGAAAAAGTCCAACATAATGAATCCTTTCCCCGCAATTTCCGTCAATGACGACGACCTAAAATACCCATCTCCGCCATCTCCGGGCAATTCTGACCAGAAAAGCGAAGATAGAGCGAAAAAGAACAAAGCCTTATTTCTCGATCGAGATGGGGTAGTTATTGACTATATCCCCTACCTGAGCAAACCAGAACAGGTGAGCATTCCCGCCGGGGCAGCGGCTGCCTTAAAACAGTGGCAGGATGCGGGTTATCTGCTGATCATCATTACCAATCAATCGGGACTTGCTAGGGGCTATTTCACTTGGGACGATCTGGCGGCGATTCACGGGCGCATGATTGAGGAATACCGACAATCGGGCGTGCATTTTCACGATCTTGCCATCTGCCCGCACCATCCCGACGAAGGATGTCCCTGCCGCAAACCCTCCCCCTATCTGCTGCTGACAGCCGCCCACCAGTATGGAATCGACTTAGCCGGCTCGTTGTTTATCGGCGATGCGCCCAGCGATCTAGAATGCGCCCTAGAAGCTGGTTGTCAGCCTGTATTGCTCTTAACAGGACGGGGAAAAGTCACCCTTGGGGAGATCGAGAAATACCCAGTTGAGATTCCCGTATATAGCCAACTAAAGGAAACGGTAGAATTATTGTCAAAAACCGCTGCCGAGACAGAATTATGAGAATATTAGTCCTTTCTTGCCATAACTTTCCCTATCCACCTAGTCGCGGGGCAACCGAGGGTAGGACTTTTAACCTGATCAAATGTCTTCATCAAAACCATGATGTCACCCTGTTTGCCCGTCGGGTGGAGAATGTCACAGAAACTCAGATCGAAGAATTAAAAACCTTTACCAATCATCTTGTCTTATTTCCGCCCCAGGAAATTCCCGAACCAGGCAAGGGACTGACAAAACTAATCGGTAAAACAGGGCGCTTTCTGGAGGCAATAGTACAGATGACCCCTGCTAATGTTCTTAGTTATCGTTCGCCGCTCATTCAAAAGCGAATAGATGAATACGTCGAGCAGCAAAAATGTGATGTAATTATCTGCGCTCAGAGTGTCAGCGAGATTTTTGTCCGGCCGGAATACCGTCAGCAAGTCAAAACAGTAGTAGATATTCACAGTTCCGTGTACGGTTGGACACGCAATCATCTAGATAGAGGAGCCTCCGCCTATCCGCTGCGGGATTTTCTCTATCTGCCCCTACTCTATCAGTACGAAAAACGCTATTGTGCCAAGTTTTCGCAGTTGGTGGCTACTACCGATTATGATCGCGAACAATTATTAAAAATCTTCCCGGATGCACGGGTGGATATCGTGCCTAATGGCGTGGATTTAGCCCTGTTTCCCTATCGTCCTCGGGATCCCGGCGGTCATAATTTGGTCTTTGTCGGTGCCATGAGTTCTACCCATAATATCGATGCCGCCCGTTTTTTTGCTTTAGAAGTCCTACCAGTCATTCAACAGCGATATCCCGACACCACTTTAACCCTAGTGGGGGCAAACCCAGCACCAGAAGTTCTCGAACTGGCCAAGTATCCCGGTGTGACAGTGACGGGAACCGTTCCCTCGACAGTGGAATATTTACACCGAGGAACCGTTTGTGTGGTTCCCCTGCGGGTGGGATTGGGAATCAAGACCAAAACCCTAGAATCCATGGCCGCGGGGATTCCGATTGTCGCCAGCGATCGCGGTTTAGAGGGTTTAACGGTGGCAGCCGAGGGAATTGCTACTAGGGCGCTGCGGGCTAATAGTATTGCTGAGTACGTCACAGCGATCTCTAGGTTGTTCGATGATCCTTCTGTGCGAGAACAACTGTCCCATAATGGCCGGGCGATGGTGGAATCGGAGTACACCTGGGAGCGAGCGGGACAAAGGTACGAGGAAATTTTGCGGGACTAAGATTATTCTTAACCGCTGAATTTGACTTGAGACTGTTGGAGAGTTTTACCACCATAAAAATTGATTTTTTGGAGCCTAATCATGAAAGTTTTAATAGTAGGAAATTACGTCAACGATCGGCAGATCAGTATTAATCGTTTTGTCGGTTTAGTGGAGAAAGGACTCAGACAAAAAGGACACGAAATTCGGCGAGTGCAAGCACAGCCTATTTTCGGTCAACTGAAATCCTCTCCCCAGGGAATCGGCAAGTGGTTAGGGTACATCGATAAGTTAATTATTTTCCCAGTGCAGTTACGTCAGCAGCTGGATTGGGCTGACATCGTCTGCATTTGTGATCAAGCTTTATCCTATTTAACTCCCTACCTAAAAGATCGCAAGTATTTTGTCATCTGTCACGATCTGCTGGCCATTCGTTCCGCCCTAGGAGAAATTCCTGAAAATCCCACCAGTTGGACAGGAAAACAGTATCAGGCGATGATTTTGCGAGGATTCAAACAGGCTAAATATGTTGTCTGTTCTTCCGAAGCTACTCGTGCTGATGTTCTCCGTTTAACCAAAATTACCCCCGAACAAACGGAAGTGATCGAGGATTGCTTGAGTGAGGGATACGGTCCGATGACAAGAGAAGCGGCGGTAAATCTAGTGGCCAAATTTAACATTAATAGTGATTGTCCTTGGCTAATTCATGTCGGGGGCGACCAATGGTATAAAAATCGATTGGGATTGCTGAAAATATTCAAGAGGTTAATCACTTTCCCTGGTCTGGAAAATTGCCGATTGATCCTGATGGGAAAACTTTTGCTGCCAGATATGCGAGAATTTGTTAATCAGAATAACTTGTCCGCACAAGTAATCGAATTAGGAACCGTCTCCGATGAGGATCTCCGCGCTTTTTATTGCCTAGCAACTGCTTTAATTTTTCCCTCCTTTCAGGAAGGATTCGGTGTTCCCGTTATTGAAGCTCAATCCTGTGGTTGTCCCGTCTTTACCTCCAATCGTCTCCCCATGACTGTTATCGCTGACGATGCAGCCGTTTACTTTGATCCCACCGAACACGAGGCTGCCGCTACTATTATTGCAGAAAATCTTCTCGCTCCCGATCGCCTAGAACAATTGAGGCAAAAAGGTTTTATCAATGCCACTCGCTTTACTTACGAAAGAATGATCCAATCCTACCACCAGTTATTGCCAAAATTGTAGTCTAGTGGAGTTTAGACTAACTCCCCCCAATCATAAGCTAAGACGCATTTAAACCGCTGATTCTTAGATTAATTGATGTCTGCCATGCCCACGCCCAAATTATCTGGCAATTAGCGATTAATTACGCTACTCTAACTAATATCCCCCCATTAGCCTCGATTTAGAACTGGCTTTTATCCGTCCCCACCTTATCATCGATTTTTTTCCAGAATCTTATGTCTGAAACTATCACTCCCGCTATTAGCGATCGCATCCGTAAACACAGGAACAAAGATCACGGTGATGCCGTGCTTTTCTACTTAGGTCTATCGGCGGTATTATTAAGCTTACATCTACCGGCAGCTGCGCAAAATTGTCGGCCACTTTCTTTATTAGGGGGTGAAGGTAGTGAAGTTACCAAAAGCGTCTCACAACCCACTGTTCCAGGACCCTTTGGTGTCACCATAACTCGTAATAATTGGAATACCGATTGGGCAGTTCCGGGGGGTAGAAGTTTTCAGAGGTTTATCGTTACGGTTTCTGTTCCCCGGGCTGCTTCCTTTGATATCCGGCTGTTTCTCAAGTATAGCGATCAAACTAACGAGGAATTTTTTAATACTAATGGAGTACGAATCGAACCCGATAAACCCTTAACAATTACTGCCACAGTACGGGCAAATGATCAACCTTTCTTAGTCAATCTTTTTGTCAATGGTATTCAGCATATCGGTAATACCTACACCGCTTCTGTTGTCGGTTGTGAACGATAAAATATATAGGGTGTACTGAAAAAGTTTGTTGGTGGGGACTGGGTGTGAGGTTTTAAGCTAAGAGGCATTTTAACCACCTATCCTGAGATTAGCTGAGTCTCTCCCCATCCCTTTACTCTTACCTCTTGTTTCATCTCAACAGGCAATTTAACTGCACGGGCAGCCCCGGCTCTTACTCTCTACCCCGATTGACCATAAGTAGGTAGGCGTTAAAAACTATCAGATGCCCCCCTTATTAAGGGGGGATTAAGGGGGGATCCCCCCGCCTATCGGCACCCCCCTTATCAAGGGGGGCAGGGGGGATCGAACCTAAAATCCATTTTTAATTTAATTATAACCAGCTACTTAAGTGGGACAATTAGAGCAATGCACAATTAAGGATTTTTGTCAAGAAAATAATATTAAACTTATTATTGATACCTGCCATCCTCACGCCCAAATTATCTGGCAATTAGCGATTAATTACGCTACCCTAACTAATATCCCCCCATTTGCCTCGATTTAGAACTGGCTTTTATCTGTCCCCACCTTATCATCGATTTTTTTCCAGAATATTATGTCTGAAACTATCACTGCCGCCATTAGCGATCGCATCTGTAAACACATGAATAAAGATCACGGTGATGCCGTGCTTTTCTACGCTCAAGTTTACGGTAATATTACCGATGCAGAAACTGCTCAAATGCTCTCCATCGATCCCCAAGGCATGGATTTAGCCATAGAAAAATTAGGGGAGAGTCAAACAATTAGAATACCTTTTGAGCGCACCCTAGAATCAGCCAAGGATGCCCATAATATCCTCGTTGAGATGCTAAAAGTTAATCAAACCACCCCTTGACAAAGCTCGATTTTGCGACTATCACCGAAAAAGATCAACCTAGAGAATTAGCCCATGAATCAGGTTAATAGTACGGTAATAAAAATACCCAAGTCTGGCTGGCGCTTACTGCCTTTTTTAGTCTTGGGTGTGCTAGTTTTTGCCTTTAATTCCTCCCTAGAATTAAATTATCTAGTCAAGGGTTATATTACTCTCTTAGAATTACAGGCAGGCATCGTGGTTTTATACTTTCTTTTGGCTAAATTAGGGAAATCTCAAAAATCATGAGAAATAGAACTATAGCGGCTTTACTAGCCTTTTTTCTCGGTAATCTTGGCATCCATAAATTTTATCTAGGGGAGAATTTAGCAGGTATTCTCTATCTACTTTTCTTCTGGACTTTTATCCCCGGCATCATTGCTTTTTTTGAATTTATCGGTTTAATCATCATGTCAGATCAAGCTTTTGATGCTAAATACAATCCTAACTATCTCCCCAACAGTACAGAGCGAAGACTGCCAGAATCAGGTCAGCAAAAAACCGCTACTTTACTCCAGCTTAAAAAACTTTATGATCAGGGAATTATTACTGCTGAAGAATACGAAGAAAAACGCAGAAAATATTTAGATTCTCTTTGAAAAAATATGTCTAATCTATCTCCTCCCCCTCCCGAATCTTCCGAGTGGATATGGCTGTCCTTAGTTCCAGTTTTTGGTGGGCTTGCCATTGCTAATGCTGGCAAAAAAACTAATAATCAAAGTTGGTTATCCGTCGGCATTGCCTTGACAATTATCTCCCTTATTTTCCTTACACAAGAGTCTTTTATCGTAATTTGGTTTGCCCAAATCGGCCTAGGTTTATACATCCGTCAACAGCTTAATTCCCATCCAATGGCTTCGGGAAATACCAACTCTGGACAGTCATTCTCTCCTCTCGAAAAAATTGATATTAACAGTTGTTCCACCAACGATCTGGTTTATAAATTAGGGTTGCCGATTGTCTATGCCAATGATATCGTTTCTGTCCGTAACGAAGGACATATTTTTACCCATTTAGAAGAATTACACTTCCTAGCTGGTTTACCAGAAAATTATCTCAAAAAACTGGAACCTTTGGTTATCTTTGCCTACGATATTCGCCAAGAAGTTGACATTTCTTGGCGTTGTTTAAACTACTACTCCGTTGCGGAATTAGTTAATCTTGGTCTTGACTTTTCCGTGGCTGATAAAATTGTCGCTGAAAGGGAAAAAAACGGGGTCTATCGTTCGGCGATCGAATTGAGAAACCGTACAGGTATTCCCTTAAAATCCTATCAGCAATTGCTTTAATTCGCTTGATTAGAGTTCTTGCATATAGCACTTTTCACGTTACTGAGGTATCGACAAGTTTTGCCAACACCCTTGCCCATGCCCCATTCTGATGAAAACTGCTATAGCAAAAAATGGGTTATTTAGGACGCTTTCAATTTTCAAACTCTTATCGGTCAAGGGTTTCAGCGATTGATTGTCCTAATCACCCCGATCTTTGCTATATAATTAATTTTTGATAGTTAAAAAATGAGAAAAATAGGCATGAAACTGCATAAAATCACTAAATAGAGCATTTAATTGATTAATGCTCATTCTTAATTCTCCTGACTACTGACTACTGGCTCCTGACTCCTAACCCCACCAATAAACTTTTTCAGCAGATCCTAGTTATAGCTTAAATTGCTTTTCTATCAAAGACACGATCCAACTTCTGGGTAAAAAACGGGGTAGATTGACGATAATTTTATTAGCCAATTTACCTGCTACCACGTTGGGGCGTTTATTTGCCAAGGCAGTTAAAGCCTCCTGTACTACCACTTCCGCCGAATCTAACCGGCCGTTTTTGCCCATAAAAGCACTGGGAAATCGGGCCACCTCAAAAAAATTAGATTCCGTCGGACCGGGGCAAAGAGCAAGGATTTCAACGCCTTTGTCTTTATTTTCTGCCCAGAGAGACTCGCTAAAGCTGAGGACAAAAGCTTTTGTCGCCGCATAAACGGAAAGATAGGGCAGCGGTTGAAACCCGGCAATGGAAGCAACATTGATAATTGCCCCCCCAGCACCAGCAAGCATCGGACGGAGAAAATAGTGGCTTAATTCCACCAATACCAGATTATTTAACTGGATCATTTCTAACTGTCGGGCTAAGTCCTGCTCGCTAAAAGCACCATAATCACCAAAACCGGCATTATTTACCAGTAAATCAACGTTGATTCCTTTTTGGTTCACCGTATCATATACCAGCTTTCCTGCACCGGCAACGGTCAGATCTTGGACGATAACTGTCACTTTTACCCCGTATTGTTCCTCTAATTCCGCTGCTAATTGTTCTAGTTTATCCTTAGATCTAGCGACTAAAATTAGCTCCATTTGCCGTTGAGCAAGTTGACGAGCAAAGACGACACCGATACCAGTGGAAGCACCGGTAATGAGGGCTGTTTTCATAGAAGATCAACCAAAAATAGCTCTTTTGCTGGAATCTTACCACAATTACCCTTTCATTTACAGTTCTTAACTTAGGGGGGAAGGCATTTTTTCAACTCAGAATATATGTTAGGCTAGAAATACAACAAAGGTCGAGGGAGGTGCAGAAATGACAGTTATAAGCTTCACTGATCAAGATATTGCCAAATATACCGCCGCTGATATTGCTTCTTTAGCCGAACGACTAGAAAAAGATGAGTATAGTAACCCTTTCGAGGCTTTGCGGGATTGGCATCTGTTGCGAGCGATCGCTTTTCAAAGGCAGGAATTAGCCGAACCTTATCTTTATCTGTTGGATCTAGAAGCCTACGATGAGGCTTAAAGTGACTTAGTTAAACAAAACTTAACACAAATTACTGGGGGTGTGAGACTAGCACACCCATTATTTTTGTTTATGGTATTCTCCGGCTGAAAACAGCCCCTAGCTTTTTGCCCCTTATTTCCCTACTATCAATAACAAAGTATTTTTAGGCGATCGACTAGATTATGGGCAAACAATACAACGTTTATGGGATCGGTAACGCGCTCGTCGATATGGAATTTCAAGTCTCCCCTGAATTACTGCAAGAATTAGGCATCGATAAAGGAGTGATGACGCTGGTGGACGAAAATCGTCAAACCCAGTTGATGGAAAAATTGGCTTTTGATTGTAAACGCAGCGGTGGCGGATCGGCGGCGAATACCCTAGTAGCGATCGCTCAGTTGGGGGGTAGAGGTTTCTATTCCTGTAAAGTGGGTAATGACGAATTAGGTAAGTTTTATCTGCAAGATCTGCGGGCCTGTGGTTTGCATACCAATGAACATGGCGGCGAAAAAGAGGTGGGAATCACGGGAAAATGTCTAGTTTTCGTCACCCCCGATGCTGATCGCACCATGAATACTTTTCTCGGCATCACCGGGGAAATTTCCGAACGGGAATTAGTCCCTTCAGCGATCGCTAATGCCGATTATCTCTATCTCGAAGGTTATCTCGTCACCTCTCCCACTGCCAAAGCTGCCGCTATTAAAGGGCGAGAAATTGCTCAGGCTGCTGGAGTCAAAACCGCTTTATCTCTGTCGGATCCCAATATGGCGATCTTCTTCCGGGAGGGATTACTGGAAATGATTGGAACGGGGTTAGATTTCGTTTTCGCTAATGAGTCGGAAGCTTTGACTATTTCCGGCGGCGAGGAAATTGAGTCAGCGATCGCCTATTTTAAAACCATTGCCAAAGGATTCGCTATCACCCGGGGTGCCAGTGGTTCTTTGATCTATGATGGCGAAAATCTCTTGGAAATTGACCCCCATCCCGTACAGGCGATCGATACCGTCGGCGCTGGGGATATGTATGCAGGTGCGTTTCTCTACGGTATTACCCACGGTATGGGTTACAAAGGAGCGGGAAATCTCGCTTCTCTAGCGGCTGCCCGGGTGGTTTCTACTTTTGGGGCGCGTTTACAAACCGAGGAAATTCAATCCCTGCGCGATTCGATCGTTTTGGGATAGGTTTTGTCGGTGATCGGGAGTCAGTAGTCAGGTTTTTTCTCCCTGCTCCCTGCTCATAGACAGTCTTAACGAGTAATTTAGATAGTCAGACTAAATCCTGTTTACAAGGTATAGGAGAGCGGGGAGAAGGGAGCGGGTTTTTCAAGTGGGATTGGGGGTTAATCATACTATTAAAAACCGATTCAGTATAACGTTTCCGTTAGACATCAGACACTAATGGTAAACGACGAATACGAATACGGCTTGGCTCAACCGTAATGGCTGATCCTTGTTCTAAATCCTCCTCGCACTCAGCGATTACTGTCAACAAAAGATTCGTAAGTGCTTGGGCGCGTAATCTTTCAACCCGAATGCGAATGACTGAAGGAGTATTCGCCACATCAAGTGCTAGCAATGTATGGAAATCCGCATCGAGAGTAGCAACAACCCGTCCCTCGTCTCTAGCCCTTTGGATAATGTCTGAGTCTTCAGCTTCAGACATCCCTATTTGGCCAACATGAATAGTGTCGATCCCAGCATCACATAATAAAGTTGCCGCAGAAAGCGGTAGTCCCTGATCAAGCAACAACTTCATAGCGATTAGCAAGTTCAATGATGCGATCGTCCAAGTAAGAAGAGGCAAAAATTAGGGCTTGTCGAATATCTTCATCCTCCAGTTCGGGAAACTCTTGATGTAATTCTGCTCGATCGGGATAAGTTGCCAGTAGCTCAATCACTCGACGAACCGTAAGGCGAAGATTACGAATGCAGGGCTGCCCATTCATACGGTTTGGATGGCTCGTAATACGATCTAGTTTCATTAGAGTAATTCTATTTCTTCATGATCATTTTAACCTTTAGCGGGGGTAAGCAATGCCTGAAAAACATCCTCCACATATCCATTTTCCGTCATCAGATAAACCGTCACCCATACTATCTTTATATCACGCCCAAAAGCCTGTTAGCCAGATTAGCCCACACCGCACTTAAACCCACAGCTTTAATCAATGGGCATGGTGCGTTCCCCAAAAATCGATCAGTGGAGCAGTAGGATTTGCATTAGGGAACGCACCCTACAAGATCGGCGATCTGCTATGCAGTGCCTTCGGCATCGCACTGACAATTTTAGGCTCATTCTAGCGATGATTCTTCGATCGGACTACACCCCTTGACAAAAATTTATAATTATTCGATCTTTAGCGATCGCTATCGGTGGATAGTTGTTTTTTGTTACAGCAGTGTGGAGCAGTCTAACTGATGGTTATATTTCCAGATTATCGCCCGCAGGAAACCAATCTTGATCGAGAATTTGTTCAAGGGAACCAATAGGTATAGCGGGGAAAGTATCGAGGGGTAATTGAGTTCTAACTTGAGCCTCTTTTCTAGCAAATTGATAGCATTCCTCAAAGATTTCGAGAATATAGGGTTTCAGACTAGGGCTATCTTTAATTTCTTTGATTATTTGTCGGCGAAAATTGATAATTTCTCCTTGCCAGTGACCCTCATTTCTTGCTCTTTCTCCTGTCCAGTAAGTTAGTTTCAGCAAATGTACCAGCAATTGAATCAAAAGATTTTCGATTTTGCGCTTTTCACTCCTTCCCATACTTGCTAATTCCTCCAGTAAATTATCTAAATCTACCCGCTCAAACTGTCTCGCTTGCAGTTGATTAATAGTAGTTCTAATCCAGAGATAAAAGTCTTGTTCGTACAGGGTTTTATTGTCCATAAATACTCACTTAAACTAAATAAAATGGGGATAATCATAGAACTTAACTATATAAACTAGCCACATATTTACCGTAGCCATTATAGGGCAAAGTTTCGATAATTTCCCAAGATAAATCACTTCTACTGCCGATAAATTTCTCCGTTGCTTGCGACCAACGGGGATGGGGTTTACTGGGGTTTACATTAGCCTCAAAATCGTATTCATGAGCGTCAATTGTGTTCCAGTAGGTGGCGGGTTGTTTGGCGGTAAATTCAATTTTTACTATCGATTTTGCCCCTTTAAAACCGTATTTCCAAGGCATAACCATTCGCAAGGGTGCGCCGTGTTGTTTGGGTAAATCATGCCCGAAAATTCCCACGGCAAAGAAAGCTAATTCATTGGCCATTTCTTCAATTCTTAAACCTTCTGTATAGGGCCAAGGTAAGGCTCCTAAATGTAATCCTGGCCCTTTGGTAATTTCGGGATCATAAAAGGAGGTAAAACGGACGAATTTAGCTTCCGGTTTTGGTTCCACTGCCGCGATTAAAGCACTCATGGGAAACCCTAGCCAAGGTAAGACCATTGACCAAGCTTCCACACAACGAAAACGATAGATTCTTTCTTCGAGAGGAAAGGTTTTTTTAATAGTATCTATATCGTAGGTTTGGGGATTTTTTACCAATCCTCCCACTTCTACCGTCCAGGGATTCGTCGGTAATTTCTGCGCTTTTAACCAGATATTTTTCCCCCCTCCGAACTCATAAAAATTGTTATATTTCCCAGCTACAGTTTCGGCAACTATAGGGCGATTTACCGTTAAAAACTGCGGATTTTTGCTGAACCCTTCAATTTTAGGTAATTGCAAACTTTTTTCTAAAGCTTCCGAGGAGGAGGATTTACCACAAGCAGTTAATAATAGGGAACTCCCCGCAATTCCTGTCCCGATTAACCCCTGTAAAAAGCGACGACGGTTAAAATAAACACTTTCAGAAGTAACTTCATTTTCGGAAATTTGCCAAGATTTAGCTAAACGAATTAAGACCATAATTATCCCCAATTTTATTGACAAAAAAGCAGAGTTATGATATGGGATACCACAACTCTGATTGTACAATAGTTTGTCAGTTTTTTTAAGAAATTTCGGCGAGCATGGGGGCAGTCACCAGAGGTTCCCGTCGTCCTTTTAAGACCATGGGAACTCCTCGCGAGGGAGCAAGGGTGACACCTCGGCGACTGGGTTTTTCGGGGGTATTATTAACTAGAGTTAACTGATAATTGGCCAAAATTGTGGCGATAGCGATTTTCATCTCGTAGATAGCTAAAACTTCCCCGATACAACGACGCGCTCCACCACCAAAAGGCATATATTCGTAGGGGGTGAATTGTTTTTCTAAAAAGCGTTCTGGTTTAAAAGTATGGGAATCGGGGAAAGTTTGCTCGCGGTGGTGAGCTAGATAAATACAACCCATAAGAATTGTCCCTTTTTCTAAAGGATAACCATCTAATTCTACTGGTTCTTCCACTGCTCGCGGAAAAGTTAACATCCCCACGGGATGAATGCGTAAAGTTTCCGAACAAACCGCCGAAAGATAGGGTAATCGAGTTATATCAATGGGGTTGGGATTATCTCCTAAAGTGGCTATTTCTTGCAGAATTTTTGCTTTAATTTCTGGATAGCGATGAGTCCAGTAGAGCGCCCAAGACATAGCGGTGGCGGTGGTTTCATGACCTGCGAATAATAAGGTCATTAATTCATCGCGCAATTCCTTATCGCTCATTGGGTTGCCTTCTTCATCCCGGGCTGACATCAGTAGTGATAAAATATCGGTGCGATTCGGGTTAGGATTAGCTTTTCTTTCGGCAATTTCTGTATAGATAATATCATCAATTTTTTCTTGGGAACGCTGATATTTTCCCCAGGGACTCCAAGCACCAAAATCAGCCCGCAAAATTGGGAAAAATAGCAAAGAAGCCATCACCGGAGAGTTAAAAATATCAAGCATTTCAGCCAGAATTTTTTTCAGGTTTTGATAACGTTCCCCTTGACTAATTCCAAAAACTGCCTCCATAATTACTTGTAAAGCAATCGCTGTGGTCGCTGAACGGGCTTTTAAAGGTTGATTTTCGGGCAATTCTGCCATTACTCTTAGGGTAATATCGCGGATTAAATCGCCGTAGAAACGCATTCTTTCCCCGTGAAAAGGTGGCAATAAAAGCTGACGGCGTTTTTTGTGGATATCTCCGTCTAACATGACGACGGAATAATCACCAATAATCGGGGCAATAATCCGATTGGCTTCCCCCGGTGCCGAAAATTTTTTACGGTCATTAGTTAAAACCTGTTGTAGGGCCGAAGGACTACTGACAAAGATAAAATTATCTACAGTTAAACCCACTTTTGTGCTAAAAATATCGCCATGCTTGCGGGCGGCATTTTCCATAAAAGCTACGGGATTAATGATCCATTGTGCCATTTGCACGAAGGTAGGGGCTTTGACCTTGGGGATGATTTTCATAGATTAATTGCTATATCGAATGCTAATTATTTCTAATTGTGACATTTTTTTCCCAGAGACGGCAAGGTGTAATAAGCTGCCCGCGCATTTAAATTGCTGATTGAGATGAGGCAAGGGGCAAGAGGCAAGAGGCAAAAGTAAAGGGATTAGGGGAGATTCAGCTAATCTAAGTATGGCAGTTAAGATGCGTCCTAGCTTATCAAGTAAACGCCAAAAATTACCGGGCTGTTCCTTGTCTTATCTTCTCCCAGAGAGGGAGATTTTCTGGGAATTTTCAGGATTGCCTTTCTGGTCTAAACAATGATAATCGCGGTAGAATAGCCCCCAGTTCTATTTAATTCGCTTCTATAGCGGTAAGCGCTTGAGTGAGATACAAACCAAGCTTTGCCTAGCATGGTTTATAGCTCGTGACACTGTACCTCATACGACTGCACACCGTTATATGGTTCAATCTCTTTTTTTTCATTCCTTATAGGGACTTTTTATGATTATTTCCAAGTTTTTGCCCTTAGGAAAAACTGTGATTATCAGGCATTTACTGTTATTAACTACATTTAGCCTTGTTTTTTTCCTGATTACTCCCCCCGCTTTTGCCCTCGAATCTGCTGCCCCCATCGGTTTTAATCCTCAAACTATTCTTTTCCATGCCTTAACTTGGGTGGATAGTTTGGGAGCCATAGGAGCGATCGCGTTTATAATTATCTATATTCTAGCTACTGTGGCCTTTTTTCCCGGTTCAATCCTGACTTTAGGGGCTGGTGTGGTTTTTGGCGTGGTTTTAGGCTCTTTTTACGTCTTTATCGGGGCAACTATCGGCGCTACTGCTGCTTTTCTGGTGGGACGTTATCTGGCTAGGGGGTGGGTGGCGAAAAAAATTCAAGGTAATAATAAATTTCAAGCTATCGATGAAGCTGTGGGGAAAGAAGGTTTAAAAATAGTGCTTTTAACCCGGTTATCTCCCATATTTCCGTTTAATCTGCTCAATTATGCCTATGGTGTCACCGGGGTTTCTCTGAAAGATTATCTACTAGGTTGCGCGGGCATGATTCCGGGGACGATAATGTATGTCTATATTGGCTCTTTAGCGGGCAATCTTGCCACTATCGGGACCTCGGCACCAGCCACTAACCCAGTTTTACAATGGACTATTCGTCTTATCGGTTTTATCGCTACCGTTGCCGTCACCCTCTACGTCACAAAAATTGCCCGTCAGGCCCTGGCATCAGTTATCAGTAAGTAAACCCCTCAATCGCCATCCCCACCTCACTCTGTCCTTGAGTGGGGAATGACGCGGATTTGTTGACAGGGACTAAAAGAGAGCCGGTGCTGAGAAGTAAGTCCATGGTTGCCAATCGCTTCCAGGTGTTGAGCCGTGCCATAACCCTTGTGACGAGAGAGTCCATAATCGGGATAGCGTCCGTGCCAACGAGTAATTAAGTCATCGCGCCAGACTTTGGCTACGATACTAGCCGCCGCAATTACCGGCGATTGTTGGTCTCCCTGAATTACCGCCTTTTGGGGGATTGACAAATCTTTAATAATGTGCTTGCCATCGATCAAACAGAGACTGGGGGAAAGGGGTAATTTCCCGATAGCTCTGCTCATTGCCAGTAGGGAGGCATGAAGAATATTCAAGCGATCGATCTCTTTCACCGTAGCATAACCGATGCGACAAACAAAATCCCGTTGTATTTGCTGGCTCAATTTTTGCCGTTTTTGGGGGCTAAGTTGCTTACTATCTTTTACCCCCAACTCCCACAGCCGGGCAAAACCAGAGGGGACAGTGACCACTACCGCCGCCACCACGGGGCCAAATAAAGCCCCGCGCCCCACTTCATCGACACCGGCAATTAAGGGTTCTGCGCTCATGACTCATCGGCAGTGGCGGAGGAACGACGGCGACGACGACGCAGCACCGCAGTTTCAGCCTCTACTTGTGGCTCCTCTGTCACCTCGGCGCTCACTGGGGTTTCTAAAGGAATGACTTCGCCGAGAAAAACTGGAGTTTCGGGCGCAATCGGTTCGGGCGTAAAAGTCACTGGCGCACTAGCTTCTTGGTCGATTTCCTGACTAACTTCGCTAGTGGTGGAACGACGACGACGGCGCACTAAGGGACGATTGTCGGTTTCCTCGCCAGTTTCCGTCACCTCTATCGGGGCGGCGGCGGCTGTGTCCTCGACTTCTAGGGTGGGAGTCAAGGATATTTCAGGAGTGGCAGCAGGCGTTTCTGGGTTTTCCGCTTCTCTTTCCCCTGCCAGTTTCACGGAAACAATCACCGATTTCGGGTCTTTAAACTCCTTATCCACCAGAATCAGGGGAGAAATGCCCATTAAAGAATAAACTTCCTGTTCTACGGGGGTCATTTCCACGGAAACCCGCTCCCGTTCGGTGACGGGAATATTTTTGGCGGTGCTGGCATCTTCTCCCCGCTTCGAGAGACGGGCGGGGCGTTCTCGTTTTTCCTCAAGGCGTTGGGGTTCTGATTCCGGCTCGATTTCGTTGTTAACACCGTTAGTAGCGGCTTTTTCGCTCCGTTCCTCTTTTAGTAACAGTTCCGAGGGACGACGACGACGGCGACGACGAGAATTATTAACCTGTTCTTGATAGTTGGGATGGAAGGAAAGATCTATATCTTGGGCGTTTTCTTCGGCCTCAAATTCGGAGAAAACTTCTAGATAGGGTTCGGCCGCCGCAACGCTAGGAGCGCTCTTATCTGGTAGAACTTTTGTATTAATCGGCGCAACGACAAGGGTTTCTTTTTCCGCGCGGCTAAGGGTGGGGGTTTCTAGGGCGATGGCGTTGCCTTCTCCGGGTAGATGGGCTAAATGGCCCAGTCCGCCGCAATGGTCACAGGTTTTGCCGAATAATTCATAAATGTTTTTCCCCTGACGCTTACGAGTTAATTCCACTAACCCCAATTCCGATAATTGGGCAATCTGGGGCCGGGCCTTATCGCTTTTCAGGGACTTATTAAACAATTCCAACAGTTTCAACTGGTCGCGACGGGAATCCATATCGATGAAGTCCACCACCACCACACCGCCGATATTTCTCAAGCGCAGTTGTCGAGCGATTTCTGTGGCGGCCTCGCTATTAGTCCAGAGTACGGTTTCCCGGGCCGTGGCCGAACGGGTAAAGGAACCGGAGTTAACATCAATTACCGTTAAAGCTTCCGTCGGTTCGATGATAATGTAGCCGCCGGAGGGTAAATCAACCCGGGGTTTCAAGGCCTCGCGAATGGCGGCGTTAACCCGGAAATAGTCGAGAATTGGCTGGGTTTCCCGATGGGAGTCGATATAAACCCCCTCGAGAGCTTTGCCGCCGCCCCAGTTCGTCAATTGCTGTTTAACTCGTTTTACCGCCATCGGGTTATCCACAACAATGCGATTGACATCGGCACTGTACATATCCCGCAAAACCCTTTGGATAAAGTCATCATCCCGGTTCAGCAGGGCCGGGGCCCGGCTGCTGACGGCCATCTGTTGGATGCTCTCCCACTGTTTTTGCAGAAATTCCAAATCCTCGATAATCGCCTCTTCCGCTTTGCCTTCGGCCTCGGTGCGTACCAGCAAACCCATCCCCGCTGGTTTGACCAAAATCCCTAAAGCTCGTAAACGGGAGCGCTCGTCTTCACTGCGGATGCGACGGGAAAGATTCACCCCGCGACCATTGGGCATCAATACCAGATAACGACCAGGGAGAGTGACATTTCCCGTTAGCCGCGGTCCCTTGTTGCCGGTGGGTTCTTTCATTACCTGTACCAGCACTTTTTGCTGGGGGGCCAGTAATTCCGTGATAGCACCAGCGGTTTTTTTCAGTCTTAAGGGGCCCAGGTCGGTGACATGGATAAAGCCATTGCGTTCCGCATCGCCAATATTGACGAAGGCTGCATCTATCCCGGGGATGACATTTTCTACTAATCCTAGATAGATGTCGGCCACCTGCTGATTACCTGTGGCTACAACTAATTCCTGAATTTGATCTTCCCAAAAAACAGCCGCTATATGGTGTTGTTCGGCTATGATTATTTGTTTTGGCATTCAATTTCCTCAATCTTTCGGTTTCAAAAGCGACGGACCATGGGCTATTTGTCTATGCTTTGAGGCTACTTCTGGAAATCTGGTCTTGTTAAGAAAGTTCTAAGAAGATGAGTCCGCATCGTTAAAGCCTCATCTTGATATTCATCTGCCCCCCAGACGTGGGAACTGAGTCTTGGTTTCAGTTTTTAAGTCTGTTTGGCAAGTGCCGGCTTGACCCACAATTAGACAAGCACAGCCAAGAGACGAGATTTTCAATTAATCCCTGAGTCTTGCTCGATAACAGCATTTTTTATCCGTTTCCGCCGGTTCTGTCTATCAGAATCTAGGAAAAAAGGAGTTTTTGAGTTACTCCCCTCGGCAACAGGTTTCTGTGGATGGGAAAAATAGCGCACTTTTCGATTTTCCAAAAACCACGATTCTTTTAAGAAATGCTTTAATCGAGTCTTATAGACGACTATAACTCACCGGGTCACTCTCTGACAAGACGATGATCCCCTGACCAAGATAAATTTTTCGGAGCAAGAAAGGAGTCAGTGGCTCAAATTCAGCAGTCAGGAGTAATGAGAGGCAATAAAATAGACCTAAAAAGCTATCTCTCCGACTTTTTGGGGTAAAATTACCTTTTTATCCCCTTTTGGCTTTCTCAAGAATTAATTAATCCGCCAGTACCGCTAGGATTATCGACGAGATGACCGGATTGACGGTTTCCTTAATCCCTATAATTCCCGTTCGGGCAGGGCGATAACGTTCAAAATTCCCTGTAAATCTGCCTCTGACTCGATTTCTAGTAATTCTTGCAGGTAGGGACGATAACGATAGAGTCGATAACCTTTCCCCTTTAACCATCGGGCCGCGGCTAAATTACTGCCTTGATTACCGGCAATATTTTCGTAGAGAATAATCGGGGCAAAACGCTCAAGTAAAAGTTGACTACCTTCTAAAACCGGTACTTCGTGGCCTTCCGCGTCAATTTTGAGTAAATCCACCCTTTCTAACTGATAGGTATCAATTAAACTATCGAGGGTAAAACAGGGGACAAGTTCGTAATTGTCTGACTTTAATTGGGCTGCATCAGTAACGACTTCATTTAATTCACTAGCTTGCTCAAGAGATAAATAAACATTTCCCCCTTGATGACTGGCCGCTCCTCCACAGGGATAAACCCAAGAAAATTGATTAACCCGACAGGTTTCTTCTAGTAACTGGATACATTGGGAAAAAGGTTCAATAGCGATAACTTTTCCCGTCTTACCGACTCGATGAGCAGCACTAAAAGTATAAACTCCCGCATTTGCTCCCACATCAATAACCGTCATTCCTTCCTTAATACTATGTCGCCAAAATTCCATTTCTGCTTCAAACCAATCCCCTTGGGCGAGTAAAACTCCCGTGACAAAACTGCGAAAACTTGCTTCTACAGCTAGGGTAATATTCCGATCAAAATTTAGATAGGTAAAGGGCTGATTTATATCTAAATTTGTCCAACTTTTCCCCGTTACTTTCGCCGTTTCTAACCAAAAATTGGCTAATTGTTGTTGTCCTAATCCCCGATAGGCTAAATAAAGAGCTTGCAAATTGTCAGCATCTTCCGGATCGAGATTAACGGCGCGATGGAGATGAAATAAACCTTCTAGCTGTTGATTAATTAATTTGGCGATACCTAATTGACGATTGAGATGACAGGAATTGGGGTTAACATGATTAGCTAATTCTAAAAATCTTATCCCATTTTGATTATAAAAAGCCAAGGATGACCGATATAATATTTCTGTAGATAAGAACAAGGTCTGCTCGCTATAATTAGCAGTCTCCAATAAATCCCTTAATAATTCCTGTCGGTTATGGGCAGGAAAATAATAAATTAACCCCAGGGGATAATTAGCATTTACCGATGATAGCACTTGGACTAAAGCATTAAAAGCATTTTGTGCCGCTAAATCTCGATCGCCCACTAGATAATAAACTAAAGCTAAATGGGCAGTAGCAAGGGGATAAACCGCCATTTCTAGGACTCTTTGCAGAGATTGAAAAGCCATCTCCACATACATCGATCGCATTGGGGAATTTTCCGCTTCAATTAAAGCCATCACCGCACAGTTATGAAAATCTAAAGCAGTTTCTGGTTCATCCCAATTAGTAGATAGATTTTCGGCGATTAAAAACTCTCCATCCATTGCCGGATTAATTGACTGGAGATACTGACGATAAAGCGCTAAATAATTACTCATAATCTAGTATGACCTGTACCCATTTGGGCGGACGAGGAATCGGATTACCGAGGCGATCAAGAACTAATAACGCCACTAAATGCACGGCAAATAAGTATAATAAACTATTGACAAATATGCCTACAACTGCCACCGATTGCACTTGCAGCAGCGTCGGTTTAGCGAGAATCCCTAACTGGGTGAAAATCCAATCAATAAAATTAGTCGCTTGGGTAATCACATATAACCAGAGATTTTCGCCTAAAAGAATTGAAAACAGCCAAAAACGAAAGAATAAACCAAAAGCACCCAACAGTCCCCCAGTCAAGATGGAAAATTCCCAGCGCGCACCCCGGCGCCAGCATAGCCCCAATTGTACCCCCATCAGGCCGTGGGGAATCAAAAAGACAATACTGCGAGTCGGTCCCATTAACACCGACAAAAGTAAACTAGAAACTAATGCTGTCATCCAAGCACAACGAGCGCCCCAACGTAAATAGGCTAAAGCGATAGGAATCGGGAAGAAAACCCTTAATAACGGTCCGAGGGGAAAATAATAATCAATTAACCAGATTAAACTGGTAGCACTGGCCAAAAAAGCCGTTTCCACCGTGATCAGGGTAGCGATAGACTTAAGGGGAGATGGTTGGATAGGTTTAGCAGTGGGTTTATCTAGAGGTTGTCCCTCTTCCCCCAGATCTACCCAATTGGTTTCATCTATTGTCTCTTCTGAGGATTGAGCGGGAGCATTAGCGTTAGAATCGTTCATTCTATCAGTTATCCGGTGGTCGGTACGGGTTGGCCGGCTATCCTTAGCTTAGACTTGCGACTCCCAGTCAGGCAAGAGGCAAAAAATAAGTAGGTAGGTGTTAAAAATTAATTGTCAACCCCCCTGATTAAGGGGATCGAACCTAAAATCTATCTTTAATTTAATTAGGGCTTGCTGAATAAATGTGAAATGTAGGCAAGGTAAGGGTTTTGTGGTTTTTCTCGCGAAACAGGTGCAAGATTTTGAAAGAATCGTGCTTCAAAACCTTGCGTCTTCATCAGATTTTCTATCCGAATGCTTCGCCCGTACTTTTTGCCGCAAACCCTAATTATAACCAGCTACTTAGTTCCGCCATAGAACTCCCTTGAGCCATCTAGCACAATTTTCTCTTTTTGTCAAATTTTATGTTAAGAAAGATGTAACTAATGGATAGCTTAATAAGGAGGAATCTGATAATTTTTAACACCTACCCACTTAGCTATCTAGGGACTATTCCTGATAAGATTTAATTTTATACTCCCATCTCCCATGGCGTTAATTCAATGGTATCCCGGTCATATTGCCAAAGCGGAAAGAAAACTCAAGGAACATCTTAAACTCGTGGATGTGGTTCTAGAAGTGCGCGATGCTCGCATTCCCTTAGCTTCCCATCATCCCCAGGTGGACGATTGGATTGGCAATAAACCGCGCTTATTAATCTTAAATCGTCTCGATATGATTCCCGAATCTGCCCAGCAACAATGGGTAACATGGTTTAAAAGTCAAGGAGAAACCGTCTATTTTACTAACGCTAAACAGGGAGAAAGAGTTAAAGCAATTATCAAAGCGGCGGAAAAAATTGGCGATGAAATTAACCAAAAACGTCAACTGAGAGGAATGTTACCGCGTCCAGTGCGGGCCGTGGTGATCGGGTTTCCCAATGTGGGCAAATCTGCCCTGATTAACCGTTTATTAGGGCGAAAAGTCGTCGCCAGCGCCCGCAGGGCCGGAGTAACGCGACAGTTACAATGGGTGCGAATTTCCGAAACCTTAGAATTATTAGACGCGCCGGGGGTGATTCCTTCCCGTTTAGAAAATCAAAAGGATGCGGTGAAATTAGCTATCTGTGAGGATATTGGGGATGCTGGTTATGATAACCAAAGGATAGCGGCGGCTTTTGTCGATTTATTAAGAGAATTACAGTATGAAGGACTTTTACAATCTCGTTACGGGTTGAATACCCTAGATATAACCGGGGAGGATTTTATCGAAAAATTGGCCAATCTCAAATATCAAGAAGATAAAGAAAGGGCAGCCATGCAGTTACTCAATGATTTTCGCAAGGGAATAATCGGGGCTATCCCCTTAGAATTGCCCCCTTCCTCTTGAAATCGCCTGTTTTTAACTCAATAGTTAATTACCCAATTTGTCAAAATTACCGCCTGTTAGTCCACTGAGCTGCCGATAAGATTAAAGAAATCGGTAAAGTTGCGAGGATCGATCGAACTCTGAAGGAAGATAGGGAATAAACGACAGAGATAACAAAGACTATGGGCAAACCGACTGGCTTTATCGAATTCCTGCGTGAACTTCCTTCCGAACTTACCCCCCTCGATCGCCTTCACAATTGGGATGAGTTTCATCTTCCCATGCCAGAAGATAAACTCCGCAATCAGGCTGCCCGTTGTATGGATTGTGGTACACCATTTTGTCACACGGGAACCCTAATTAGTGGCATGGCCAGTGGTTGCC
Organism: Microcystis aeruginosa LEGE 91341; assembly: GCF_015206885.1. GTDB lineage: Bacteria > Cyanobacteriota > Cyanobacteriia > Cyanobacteriales > Microcystaceae > Microcystis > Microcystis aeruginosa_H. Next base: position 29,916 of record NZ_JADEXY010000029.1, read on the forward strand.
CGATTAATAACCTGATTCCCGAATGGAATGATTTAATCTATCGAGGATTGTGGCGAGAAGCCCTTGATCGCCTCCATAAAACCAATAATTTCCCCGAATTTACCGGTAGAGTCTGCCCCGCTCCCTGTGAGGGTTCCTGTGTTCTCGGTATTCATAATCCCCCCGTTACGATCAAAAATATTGAATGTTCGATTATCGACAAAGGTTGGGAATCCGGGTGGATTACTGCCAATCCCCCCGCAATCCGTACCGGCAAAAAAGTGGCTGTGATCGGTTCCGGACCTGCTGGATTAGCGGCCGCCGACCAGTTAAATAAAGCCGGTCACTGGGTGACGGTTTACGAACGGGCCGACCGTCCCGGTGGCCTATTGATGTACGGTATCCCCAACATGAAGTTAGATAAAGAAGAAGTGGTTCTGCGTCGTCTCCAGATGCTGGAACAGGAAGGGGTAAAAATGGTCTGTAACACGGAAGTGGGCAAGGATATCAGCAGCCAAGACCTATTAAACGAATATGATGCCGTGGTTATCTGTACCGGAGCCACCAAACCCCGGGATTTAAACATCGAAGGTCGCCAATTAAAGGGCATTCACTTCGCCATGGAGTTTCTCACCGCTAATACAAAAGCACTATTAGACGGACAGCCTGGGGAGGATTTTATCTCGGCTGCGGGTAAAGACGTAGTAATTATCGGCGGTGGTGACACGGGAACCGACTGTGTGGGGACTTCCCTGCGTCATAACTGCCGTAGCGTCACCCAATTAGAAATTATGCCGCAACCGCCCCGAGAACGGGCTGCCGATAATCCCTGGCCCGAATGGCCGAAAATCTACCGTCTGGACTATGGACAAGAGGAAGCGGCCGCACGTTTTGGCGATGACCCCCGGGTTTATACCACCACAGCGACTAAATTCGAGGGGGATAGCGAGGGTAACGTCACAGGGATTCACACGGTACGGGTGGAATGGCAACGCAACGAAAAAGGACAGTTTATCCCCCAACCAGTGGCAGGAACCGAAAAAGTCATCCCGACGCAATTAGTTCTATTGGCCATGGGATTTTTAGGACCAGAACAGCCTTTACTCGATGATTTGGGCCTAGAAAAGGATGCCCGCAGCAATATCAAGGCCGAACACGGTCAATTTGCCACTAGCTTACCGAAAGTCTTTGCGGCGGGGGATTGTCGTCGTGGTCAAAGTTTGGTGGTTTGGGCGATTAATGAAGGTCGCGGGGCCGCCAGAGAATGCGATCGCTTTTTGATGGGGGCGACGGATTTACCTTAAACCAGTAGTTACCGAAATTTTGGGGTTAAAGCCTACCCCTTTTAGGGGTAGGGCTATTTCAAGGTCGATAGAGAGCTTGTAAAAAAGAGGAATCACCCAATCACCCGGTCAACCCTTTGCACGATAGGGTTAGATACTAACACAAAAAAACCCGCTGGCGCGGGCTTTTTTCACAAAAGCAAAGTTTTAATTAACCTAACAACGCTTTTGCCTTCGCTACCACGTTATCCAGGGTAAAACCAAACTTCTCTAGAATCACACCCCCCGGAGCAGAAGCGCCGAAGGTATCAACCCCCAACACATCCCCCTCATCGGTGATGTAACGATGCCAACCCATGGTTGAACCCGCTTCCACTGCGAGACGTTTTTTCACTGCTTTCGGCAATACCGATTCTTTGTATTCTGCCGATTGTTCCTCGAATAGCTCCCAACAGGGCATAGAAACGACGCGAGCTTTAATTCCTGCCTCTTTCAACACCGCAGCCGCTTTATCGCAGAGATACAACTCGCCCCCCGTACCAATGAGAATGACATCGGGAGTACCTTCGCAATCGGTGATAGTATAAGCACCTTTAGCCACACCTGCAAGGGAAGTTCCCGCTAAATTGGGCAGATTTTGACGGGAGAGAGCCAATAAAGTCGGGCGTTTCTTTTCGCTCACCGCTACTTTATACGCACCGGAAGTTTCCGTACCATCTCCCGGACGCATGACTAACAAGTTAGGAATAGCTCGCAGAGAAGCAACGTGTTCCACGGGTTGGTGAGTTGGTCCATCTTCCCCTAAAGCAATGGAATCGTGAGTCATTACCCAGATGACGCGGGTTTCTGACAATGCCGATAACCGGATAGAATTCCGCATATAGTCGGTGAAAATCAGGAAAGTCGCCCCGTAGGGAATCAATCCCGTGTTATGGAGAGCAATACCGTTACAAATCGCCCCCATCGCGTGTTCCCTTACGCCAAAGTGAACGTTACGCTCCTGATAACTGCCTTTTTGGAAATTACCAAAATGCTCTAATTCGGTGTAGTTAGAGTGGGTTAAATCCGCCGAACCACCGATTAAACCGGGTAAAACCCCCGCAAGGGCATTTAAGCAGATTTCCGAGTGTTTACGACTAGCCAGTGCCTTATCTTCGGGTTTATAAACCGGTAAAGCTTGCTCCCAACCTTCCGGCAGTTGACCGGTGGTTAACTGTTCAAATAAAGCCGCTTCTGCGGGATATTTAGCCTGATATTCGTTAAATAACTTATTCCAGTCCGTTTCTGCCGTCGTTCCCTTGTCCACTGCTTGCCGGAAACGATTTAACACCTCATCGGGAACCACAAACGGCTCGTATTCCCAACCTAATGCTTTTCGGGTTAACTCGATTTCTGTTGCTCCTAAGGCTGCCCCGTGAACATCGGCGGTATTAGACTTATTGGGGGAACCATAACCGATGGTGGTAGTGATTTTAATCATCGAGGGTTTATCGGTGACAGCTTTGGCAGCCGCAATCGCATTGGCAATGGCATCTAAATCGGTGTTACCATTCTCAACGTGCTGAACGTGCCAACCGTAGGCTTCAAAACGCTTGCTCACGTCCTCGGTAAAAGCGATATCGGTGGAACCATCGATCGAGATATGGTTATCATCGTAGAGAGCGATTAACTTGCCTAAACCCCAGTGACCGGCTAAGGAACAAGCTTCCCCAGAAATCCCCTCCATATTGCAACCATCACCTAAAATCACATAGGTGTAATGGTCGATAATTTTGGCATCCGGTTTGTTGAAACGGGCTGCTAAATGAGCTTCTGCTAGGGCCAAACCGACACCATTGGCAATCCCTTGACCCAGAGGACCAGTGGTCACTTCTACCCCTTCCGTGACGAAATTTTCGGGGTGGCCGGGGGTTTTCGATTTCCACTGCCGGAATTGTTTAATTTCCTCGAGGGGAACGCTATCGTATCCCGTCAGGTACATCAAAGCGTACTGCAGCATACAACCGTGACCGGCGGAGAGAACAAAACGATCACGATTGACCCATTGGGGGTTTTTCGGGTTAAAACGCAGGAATTGATCCCAGAGAACAAAGGCCATGGGAGCGGCTCCCATGGGCAGTCCGGGGTGTCCAGATTTAGCCTTTTCTACGGCATCCACCGCTAAAAAACGCACCGCATTAATACAAAGTTCTTCGAGGGATTGGGAGGCGACAACCATAATGTTTTTTAGAATGAACTACAAAAATAAGACCGGGTTAAAGAGGGAGCCACTCACAGATTACTCTTTCAGGGGCATCGACTCAAGCATATTTTCTAAAAGCTAAGGTGACGTTATGGCCACCAAATCCAAAGGAGTTGGAGAGAGCAGCGTTAACTATCTGCTGACGACTTTCGTAGGGGACATAATCGAGATCGCAATCGGGGTCAGGATTGTCCAGGTTGAGCGTCGGGGGAATCCGATCATTAGCGATCGCCATAACCGTGGCCACGGCTTCAATGCCGCCAGAACCGCCTAAAAGGTGGCCTGTCATCGATTTGGTGGAACTAACGGGGATTTGGTAGGCCGATTCTCCTAAAGCTTTTTTAATCGCCTTGGTTTCCGTGGGATCATTGGCCCCCGTACTGGTCCCGTGGGCGTTGATATAGCTAATTTCCGCCGGAGTTAAACCGGCATCTTTGATCGCTAATTCGATCGCTCTGGTGGCCCCACGACCATCGGGAACTGGAGCCGTCATGTGATAGGCATCGCAAGTCAGACCATAACCGATCATTTCGGCGTAAATACGCGCCCCACGGGCCAAGGCCGTTTCTAATTCCTCTATAATCAAGATTCCCGCCCCTTCCCCCATGACAAAACCATCCCGATCCTTGTCAAAGGGACGACTGGCCCGGGTGGGGTCATCGTTGCGGGTGGACAGGGCCTTAGCGGAGGCAAAACCAGCCAATCCTAGGGGAGTAACGGCGGCCTCCGTCCCACCGCAGATCATCGCTTTGGCAAAACCCCTTTGTACTAGACGGAAAGCATCGCCGATGGCATTGGAACCGGCAGCACAAGCGGTCACGGTACAGTTACTCGGTCCCTTGGCCCCCGTGTGGATAGCGGTTAAACCAGCAGCCATATTGGCAATCATCATCGGGATCATGAAAGGACTACACCGGCTCGGACCTTTTGTCAAGTAAATTTCCTGTTGATCCTCCAGCACTTTTATGCCACCTACGCCCGTACCAATTAGTACACCTATATCATCGGCATTGAGAGCGTCGATAACTAATCGAGAATCTTGCAGCGCTTGCAAACTAGCGGCGACGGCAAATTGAGCGAAACGGTCCATGCGCTTTGCCTCTTTGCGCTCCACATATTCGTGGGGGTCAAAACCCCGCACTTCCCCAGCAATGCGACAAGCGTGACGGGAGGCATCAAAGTGGGTAATTAAACCAATGCCACTTTTGCCGTTGATTAAGCCTGTCCAATAGTCTGCTAGATTATTGCCGAGGGGAGTGATCGCACCCATCCCCGTGATGACAACCCTTTTTAATGGCAATTCTGTCATGTTTGTTCAAAAATAAGGGCAGATTTTGCCCCAGATATTTAATTCTATTTGTCAATTCTCCCGCAATAATTAGGCGGTTGCTTCTACTTTCCCGCTAATATAATCGGCAGCTTTGCCCACAGTGTCAATTTGTTCGGCTGCTTCGTCGGGAATTTCAATATCAAATTCTTCCTCTAAAGCCATCACTAACTCGACCACATCAAGGGAATCAGCTTTCAGATCATTAGCAAAGCTTGCTTCGGGAGTAACTGTACCCGGATCCTCTACTTCTAATTGTTCCACAACAACTTTTTTAACTCGATCGAAAATTTCTGCACTCATGGATGTCAATTTTTATCCGCTGGTTTACCGGACTCTAGCCTCTAGGGTCTGGGGAAATGGGGCGGTGTTACCATTTCCGACAATAAATTTCGGTTAGCTTTTTCACTGACCATTTTTCATCTTACTGGAAGTTGTTCCCCTCTTGATGAAGTTTTTTTGCGCTCATCAGAAGACAAGGGTGTGGGGTGTCTGTCTCTTATACACA
>NZ_JADEXY010000264.1 GCF_015206885.1 Microcystis aeruginosa LEGE 91341
TAGAACTCTTGCAAATTAATTATATGTTATAATGATGGGTTAACTAATTTTCCCCAAAAAATTAGTTAATCAGTACATTCGTCCTGAATGAAAACTTGAAGTTTAACTTTTAACTCAAAACTCTTTAGAGCTGCTTTAATTTGGTTATCAAAACCTCTTTATTTAAGCGGCACAAACTATCTCAATTTTTATAATTGAGAATAAATTCTCCTTGACTTGATTAATCTTTAGGCAACTTTTAAGAAGCTGCTATACCTATCCCTAACTCACAGTTATAAATAGCCGCCAACAAGTTAACTCTTAAACTATATCTTCGACGACGATTCCGATATTTACAGGATAAGATTTTAAAGGTTTTGAGTTTCCTATTTATATGTTCAATGATAATCCTTTCTTTGGCTAAAGCCTTGTTATACTCTTTTTCTAACTCTGTTAATTTTCTATTTTTCGGTTTCTTTTTCGGTGTATAACTATTACTATGGTATGCAGCTATTCCCTGATAACCACTGTCTTCTATGCTGGTAGTTAAAGGATGAAAACGAACTCGACTTTTTTTAAATAAACTAAAATCATGACCTCTGCCTTTCCCACAAAAGACACAGATAATTTCCTCTGTATTTTGATCAGCTACTAATTGGGATTTTAAAGTATGATAACCTCTTTTACCCCCCAAAAAATCTTTCTGTTTCTTTTGGGGGCGTTCAATGGGAGTTTCCGTTACATCCATTACCGTTACGACCGGTATCTCTGCTTGATTGAGTAAAGCTTTTTTTCCTTTTAAACGGAAGTTTCCCGATTGTAAAAGCATTTTTTCCGTCTTATTTACAATCCGACATATATAGTCATTTCAGATAAGTCTGATACAGTCTAGACCGACAAAATCCCGATGAACTCTGGAATTGATATTCTCAATCTTAATTGAAATGACTATAGTTGATTCTGATAGTTCCCAGCTTGTACCAATGTGAAAATATGTTCTATATTCTCGCCAATATTCTAACGTTACTAAAACTTGTTCTTCTATAGATAGTTTAGGTTTCGGTCCCCTTTTAGATGGCTTCGGCGTGAGCTCAGCCGAACGCTGAATTAGAGTCGGCTTCAACACTTTTTACTGATTCTACCATCTTTCTATATGTTTGTTTATACACACCGAAACGGCGTTTGAATTGTTCATCTGATAAGTTTTGATAATCCATAATTTTGCTAATAAACATAGCAAAATTATAGATGATTTCCTGACCTAAGATCACATTTTATTCTTTTTTCCACTTCAATCTAAGAATTGAGAAAAAAGCAAAACCTTATATTATACCATAAAAAAATTATGCAAGAGGTCTAATAT
>NZ_JADEXY010000030.1 GCF_015206885.1 Microcystis aeruginosa LEGE 91341
GGGTATTGGGGTCCGGGGGGGTGACGGGTAAAGATTGCTTGATCTTACTGACGGCTAATTGATGGGCTGGCATCAGGGACGGTGGCGGATTAGGCGGTAAGAGGGTATTAGTCAGATTGATGACGGTGCGGGGACTCTGAACCACTGGTGGGGCGGGAATGTTTGCGATCGGGCTAGTTTTAACGGGAGGAGCGGGAATATTAGCGATTGCACTGGTTTGAGGAGTTTTCTCTACTGGACGAGCGATCGCTATCAATCGATCGAGGTGGCGGGAGTTATTTTTGTGCTGCCCCAGTAGGGAATTCTCAGCTTTCGTCGGGGTGGGGGTGGTGTTGGTTAACCATTGATTGAGAGTGAGGAGACTATTAGCAATTAAAAAGATCACCATTGCCCAGATACCCCAAGGGGTAAAAAAGATATCTTTAGCCGGGGGACAGATGTTAATGACAGCAGCTTCTAAGTATTCTGGTTCCTGAGCGGGATCAATGGCTGAACTGGGTTGATGGACGATCGAGAGAGGCAAATCTTGGGAGGATGGGGATCGATCGGATTTCATGGCAGATATCCAGGGCGGGGGTATTAAAGGTTATGCTGAAAAGTTAGCGGGTTTTTTCGTCCTAGTCTAACGTGGTACTCTCTAGATTTTTCAGATGTCTTTACATTCTCTTGACAAAATTTTGGCGGTTATTACTCAACAGGCGGGTTGGGAAGAATATCGCCAGTATGATCAAGTGCTGCAATTATGGCCAAAAATTATTAATCCCCGTCTGCTGGAGCAAACCCGGCCTTTTTCCCTCAATCGCGGGGTTTTATCGGTGGCTACCAGTAGCGCCGCTTTAGCCCAGGAATTGTCTTTACAACGCTATAGCTTATTAAAACGGCTTAATAGTCAGTTAGAGACTCCCTTGGACGATATCCGCTTTTCTGCTGCCCGTTGGCAGCAAGATAGTCAGTTAATTCCTCCAGAAGCGATCGCACCTAAATCCCTGAGAGATCATCCTAGTTATGTCACCCCGGAAAAACCGCCAGAAAATCCCCAGCAACTGGACAGTTTAGAAAGTTGGAGCCAGAAAATAGTTCACAGAACCCGATCTTGGCCGATTTGTCCTCGTTGTCAGTCTCCCAGTCCGTCCGGAGAGCTTGAGCGTTGGCAATGTTGTGCTTTTTGTTTTGCCCAGTCGGGCGGGGTAAAAGATTCAATTTTTTTATAGTCTTGTGGAAAGAGTGCTTTTGAGTCGGGAATCAATAGGACTATCTTTTCTGTCTTAATTGAACCTGTATTCATCAATTCTATTCGGCTAAGGCTTGATCCCCGGTTTGTTATCGGCGATACTAGAGCCGATAACCTCGGCCACAACTGAGTTGAACTCTTCAGTTTTGAGACAGTGCTGCTTTTTGCAAAGTAACTATTAAAAGATTCTAAAAATAAAATTTTTTTTGGGGATCACTAAAAACTATATGGCGTATCAGTCCTAGCTATGCTAGTCAGGAAAATACCCTTGGCACGGGGTAGGACAATATTACACAGAGCGAAAAGAGAGTCATCCCTTGAGTTCCCTATAATGATCTTCCTTTTAAAGCCAACCCATGCAAGCCGCAAACTTTCTTACTTCTTCCTGTCGATACTGCCGATACTATCAAACCCAAGGTCGGCGCGGTGGCACTTGTCAACAACTAGATGTTCCCGTCGAAGCTCATTGGAAAGCCTGCGCTCTAGCGATGCCTCCTTTTGGCACTGAATGGCAACAACTCAATCGGGTGGTTAGTTTAGAACAGTCTCTAGAATTAACCTGTGCAGTGTCGCCCACTCCCGTAGTGGTTTCCCCTAGTCGTCATGCTCCCCGACAACCGATCGCAGTTTAGAATATCTAGGGCCTAAACAGAAGCAAAAAATTGGCGTTGCCCATTTAAAATATGAATTCACCCCTCCACATCTTTCAGGGCGCTATTTTTGAGATAATAGATGAGTTGATTGCCAAGATAAAGCGTCGCCAGAATGCCCCTGATGACTTCTCATTGTCCCTTAAAAATTGGTATAGTTGGCACAGGGTTCGCCGCTCAACGTCGCGCTGAAAGCTTGCAAGCCGATGATCGCGCCCAGCTTCTGTACTTTAGCGGTAATAGTCCCGAATCGATCGCTAATTTCTCGCAAAAATACCAAATTTCTGCCCTAGATTCGGCAATAAGCCTGGCCAGTCATCCTGATCTCGATCTGATTGTCATTGCCAACGTTAATCAGGCCCATGCCTCGATCGCCCGTACTGCTTTAAAATCCGGTAAGCACGTTATCGTCGAGTATCCTCTGGCTTTTCACCCGGCAGAGGCGGAAGAATTAATCACCTTAGCCGAAACCGAGAAGAAATTACTGCACGTCGAACATATTGAACTTTTGGGGGGACTCCATCAAACCCAACAGCAGCATTTAGCCAGCCTCGGCAATATTCACCTAGCCCGTTATACCACGATCTCCCCCGGCAGACCAGCACCCCGGCGCTGGACATTTCATCGGGATTTATTCGGGTTTCCTTTTACTGCTGCCCTTTCTCGTATCCATCGCTTTACTAATTTATTTGGGGAAGTGGAGTCCGTATCCTGTCATTGTCGTTATTGGAATGCCCCGGAATCCGATTATTTTCTGGCCTGTTTGTGTGAGGCGCAGTTATTATTTAAAAATGGCTTAATTGCCGAAGTTACCTACGGCAAAGGCGAAGTTTTTTGGCAAAATGAGCGAACTTTCACTATTCATGGTGAGGGGGGCAGCTTAATTTTTGAAGGGGAAAAAGGGCAGTTAATTAATAGTGAAGGTAGCCAAGCTTTAGAAGTGGAAACCCGTCGCGGTCTTTTTGCCAAAGATACCGCCATGGTGCTAGATTATCTCTTCGATCGGGTTCCTCTTTATGTTACTCCCCAAGCCAGTCTTTATGCCCTACAAGTGGCCTATGCTGCCTATCAATCTTCTTTGTCGGGAAAAACAGTTTTTCTCGGGGCTAATTAAACCGACTTAGGGCTTGCTGAATAATGGTAAAACCCTTTTAAAATAAGGCTTTTGACCTGTTAAAGTCCGATGTTAGTGCTGCGAAAATAGGATTGGGACTTTCAAGAACCTTGCATTATCCTTCTTTTAGTACACGCTTGGTACAAAAAAACAAGGGCAACAAAGCCCGAAACGACCGGCTACTGACTCCTACCCCCAGGAAAAACTTTTTCAGCAGACCCGACTTAGACTTTTTGAATTAACTTTCTGCCTAGTAAACCCTGGGGACGAACTAACAACATAATAAAGAGAATAGCAAAAGCGATCGCTTCTCGATAACCGGAATATTCTGCGGGAACAAAAGCTTCGGCAATACCCAATAATAAACCACCGATTACTGCTCCGGGGATACTTCCCAATCCCCCTAAAACAATCACTCCTAAACCTTTTAATCCGAAAGCAATACCGAAATATGGACCAGCAATACTAACACTAGAACCGACTAAAGTTCCTGCTAAACCTGCCAAGGCACCACTAATAAAAAAGGTAATCACGATAAATTTTTCGGGATTGATCCCCAACAAACTGGCAGTGGTAACATCTTCAGCTACCGCTTGTAAAGCTTTGCCCATTTTGGTGAAATTAACCCAATAAGTTAGTAAAGCTACCATCACTGCTGAAACCAGAAAAATAATAATCTGAATTGTGCGAATTGCCACGGGGCGATCGGCTGTACCAAAATTAATTGCAGGGGGAAGATTGCCATAAATATCATCGGGAAAAGTATAAATTTCTGCCCCGACTAAGTATTGAATAACATTGACAATCACCACGGCTGCCCCTAGGCTAGAAACCAGAGTTAAGAGAGAATCGGAACCCCGTATCCGGAGAGGTTTAAAGGCTAATCTTTCCAGAAGAACTGAGGTGAAACCTGAAAGGATACAACCTAGCAAAAGTGCCAAAAAAAAGGGTAAGGAAAAGGGTAATTTGGCATTAGCTAATAAACCATTAAAACCGAAAACTCCCCCGGCTAGAGCGTAGGTAAAATAGGCACCGAGGGTAAAAATTGCGCCATGGGCAAAATTGATAATCCCTAAAATGGAAAAAATCAAAGTGTAACCGAGGGCAAAAATAGCATAGACACTACCGATCGATAAACCGTTTAAAACCTGTTGAAAAATTGTTACTAGATCCATTGTCGGGGTTAGCTAGGGTAACTTTTGATTATAACTGACGGTCGCCACCACATCCGGTAAAGGACGCTGGAGTTTATATAACCAGAATAAACCGAAAAGACCGACAGCGATCGCTCCTAAACTAATTATTTGTGCCATTTTCAGAGGACCAAACATTAAACTATCGGTGCGTAGTCCCTCAATCCAGAATCTACCTAGACTGTAGGCGATAAAATAAACTAGGGTCAGGGTGCCAATTTTTAATTTACTAGGGTGTTTTAAACCCCAGAAAAATAGATAGATGAGTAGGGCAAAAACTGCCAGATTCCAGAGAGATTCGTAGAGAAAGGTGGGGTGAAAATAATCGACGGTGATATGTTTTAAAGGACGACTAGCGGGAGGAATAAACAACTTCCAAGGTAAATTAGTCGGACTGCCAAAAGCTTCCGAATTAAAAAAGTTGCCCCAACGTCCGATCGCTTGACCGAGAATAACTGAAGGTGCGACTAGATCGAGTAATTGCCAAAGAGAAACCCGATTAATGCGGGCAAAGATTAGGGCCGCCAGCAAACCCCCGATAATTGCCCCGTGAATAGCGATACCTCCCTTCCAAATGGCAATAATATCGGCAGGATTTCGCGCGTATTCTTGCCACTGAAAGAGAACATAGTACAGACGGGCTGCAGGTATAGCCCCCACTACTAACCAAATGGCCAAATCAGCGATTAAATCGGGATTGATCGCTCTTTTTTGGGCTAGGTACTGGGAGAGGGTAACACCGAATAATACCGCCATAGCAATCAGAAATCCATACCAGCGCACCGAAATCGGTCCAATCTCCCAGAGAATCGGGCCAGGGGACTGAAAGACAAAACCTAAGAGCATAAAATTATTAAGAATAAAAAATTTTATCTTTCCTATAGTATCTTATGCTATGATCAGATACAGTGCTATATTTGCGGATGTGGCGGAATTGGTAGACGCGCTAGATTTAGGTTCTAGTGTCTTTGATGTGTGGGTTCGAGTCCCTCCATCCGCATTGACCTTCGGGTCGATAAAGTGTAACCTGATTTGGCGTTGACGAGCGACGACCCAAAAGGGTCTTCTAGTTTTTGTGTGGAAACGAGGTCTATACTGATAGTTTCGTCCGCGGCTCGACTGAGCTTCGCCGAACGTCAAAATAGTCCTACAAGTCTTGCTCAGTAAGGATTTTACAATTTTATGAGCAAAAAATATCACACCAAGTCGAGAAGATCTGTACAACGAATAGTTTAGCAAAAAATTGAAAAATAGGAGAAACAAATGAGTGAAATCGTAATCGTAATTGATTGTGGCTCAGGCTTTATAAAAGCTGGTTTTGCAGGCGAGAGTAAGCCAAGGGTTGTCTTTCCGAGTGTTGTAGGTAGACCTAGACATCAGGGTGTACGAGTTGATAAAGATTCTTATGTTGGTGTGGAAGCACAAGAAAAACGGGGCGCACTTAAGATGCAATATCCTGTTGAACATGGCATTGTGACATATTGGGATGACTTTGAGAAAATACTTGATCATATTTTTTATAAAGCACTGAGAGTAGCCCCTGAAGAACATCTCATCTTCATAACAGAACCTCCGTTGAATCCTAAAGCCAATCGGGAGAAATTAACCCAGACTTTATTTGAAACATTTAATGCACCAGGTATGTATCTTGGCATAGGTTCTGTTATGGCTGTTTATGCAGGTGGCAGAACAACAGGACTAGTGGCTGACTTGGGAGCGGGAGTTACTCATACCGTTCCCGTTTATGAAGGTTACGCAATACCTCATGCGGTTATCCGTTTGGACTTAGCAGGAGAAGATTTAACCGAGTATCTAATGAAGCTATTGTCCCAAAGAGGCTACTCTTTGAACAGTTTCGACGACCGTGAAATGGTGCAGGACTTGAAAGAAAAATTATGCTATGTGGCGTTAAATTTTGAAGAGGAAATGCAGACGACTGCTGGTCGTGAACAATCTTATACCCTAACTGACGGTCGGGAAATTAGGATTGGTGATGAATGCTCTCGCTGTGCTGAAACCCTGTTTCAACCCGCATTTATAGGGATGGAATCTGCTGGCATTCATGAAACTATTTACAACTCTATTATGAAATGCGATGCCGAGATTCGTAATGAATTATTTGCCAACATCGTGCTTTCAGGTGGAACTTCAATGTTTCCAGGCTTCGCTGAAAGAATACAAAAGGAAATCAATGCCTTAGCACCGCAAAATACGCAAGTTAATGTCATAGCTGTTCCTGAGCGTCAATATTCGACATGGATTGGTGGGGCAATGCTGGCAGCTTCTGATGATTTTGAGGCAATGTGCATTAGTAAACAAGATTACGATGAAAACGGGCCAAGTATTGTGCATAAAAAATGTTTCTAATGTTTTATAGCGGTTTTCAGTCTAATAAGGTATAGTAAATCCCTTGATAGATAGGCGTTTCAGCGTTTCAATCGGGACTCACTTGTGTGAAAATCGCTGAAATACAACATAACTCTGTTACCGTAATTGGCAGATGTGCCAATTACAAGCCGTATGCTAATATAAGAATGGTTTTATTAGTTTCTGACAAAGGCGAAAACGCCTGTGCGGATTTTGAAAATCACCCCATATATATTCACTATGTATGGTAGATTAAAGGCTGAATAAAAGCTGAATTAAAGAGGTTTATATGTATTACGACAGTTACATTGATAATTTGTGCGCTCAATCAAATGATTCCACAGGGAAAGCCCATTGTGATAAAGCGGCTATTATTTCGCTAGATGGCGGTGCGGCTTTGACTTCTCCAAATCATCCGCATGGTATTCAATTATCACCTTCGGAAGGGCAGAAAATTGCGCGTATGATGAAATCATCAGATTTTAGTTCATCGCAGGCAAATGGTATTCTTTTAGAAGGTGTGAAATATCTATTTTTGCGCGAGGATGGCAACGTCGCTCTTGCAAAAAGGAAAGGCCATGGCGCAATAACGATACAAAAATCCAAAAGTGCGGTTGTGATAGGGCATACTGCTGAAGGTTATCAACAGGGAAATACCAATAAAGCGGTCGGCATTATTGCAGATTATTTAGATAGTCGTGGCATTTAACAAATGGACAAAGGTGGATAAAAATGCTGATCCGCCTTTTGTTTTTTTAAACAATAGACCTCGACCTAATATTATCTCAAGACCAAAAGTGGATCTTCTCGACTTTGTGTAATAATTTTTGCTTATGTAATCGTGAAATGCTTATCTGGCAAGACTTTTAGGGCTATTTTGCTGAAGAAACTATCAGTATAGACCTCGTTGGCACACAGAAACCAGAAGAACGCCCAAAAGGAAAACCTGTTAATTTCCATTTTTGAGCCTCCGGTTCAGAAGATTGGTATGAGATTTAACGTTGAAAAATCTCCCTTTTATTTTTTCAACTGACTTCTTACCCAATTCCGAAACGCTTTTACTAAGTCTAGGTAATCTGTCTGGCCAGCTTGTGGTAAAAATATAGCAAGTTCTAAGATGGGTAAATTAGGAAAAAACTGACTGGTTGGGGAGGTGATATAAGTGCCATTTTGTAATTGTTGGATGACCAGAGATTCCCCATCATAAACCCAAACCTCTGCTACACCTAGATCTGCATAAACCTGAAGGCGATTTTGAGAACTGCTGGTGACATCAATTTCTATGACTAAATCTGGTGCAGGGTCTTCATTTAAGTCCAGTAGCTTTTTCCCCCGAACCGCCTCAATATTATCAATGTAAAAGCATTCATCTGGTTCTGCACCACTCAATTTAGGGCGTTTAAAGGTGGTAGAACCAAGGGGATAAATCGGGACTACTGATTCTTCCGCTAGGGTTTCGACAAAGCGACCGATGAGGGTTTTACTAAATTCGTGTTCTGGGGAAGGAGCCATGATTTCTAAATTGCCACGATTGTAGGTCAGCCGCAGACGGCGATCGCTCATTTCTTCTAGCAGCGTTTCGTAGGTTTCCCAGCTAATCCCTGACAGGTGAATTATTTCAGCCGGTGGTGCGGGCAGTGTTACAGTCATAGATTCAAGCAAAAATCCCCTGCTTCCATAATAATCAAAGGGTGAGCATGGCCCACCCTTACTTAATTAAGCAGTTACTACCGGAGAAGCTAACCGTTTAAAGGTCAATCTTTCATCGGCCACATCGACAAAAATCGTGTCTCCCCCTTTGAATTCGCCGCGCAGAATTGCCTTAGCGATCGGAGTTTCCACATATCTTTGTACTGCCCGTTTTAGGGGTCGCGCACCGTACACTGGATCGTAACCAATTTCTGCTAGATAATCGAGGGCAATATCGGCAAATTTCAGGGCTATTTTTTGTTCCATCAAGCGAGCGCTGAGATTGGCTATCTGTAGTTTGACAATCGATCGCAGTTGTGCTTTCTGTAAACTATGGAAAATGATCGTTTCATCGATACGATTGAGGAATTCGGGACGGAAACTATTCCGCATTGCTTCCATCACCCGCGCCTGCATTTCTTCATAACGAGACTCATCACCAGCCACGTCTAAAATGTATTGAGAACCGATATTACTGGTCATAATAATGATGGTATTTTTGAAATCAACCAGATGACCTTGAGAGTCGGTTAAGCGCCCATCGTCAAGGATTTGTAACATAACGTTAAAAACGTCGGGATGGGCTTTTTCAATCTCATCAAAGAGGATGACAGAGTAGGGACGGCGCCGGATTGCCTCGGTTAATTGGCCTCCTTCATCGTAGCCGACGTATCCCGGAGGCGCACCCATGAGACGGGAAACGCTGTGTTTTTCCATGTATTCCGACATATCGATGCGAACTAGAGCCTCTTCCGTGTCAAAGAGATTGCGCGCTAAAGCTTTCGCCAATTCTGTCTTACCAACCCCCGTCGGACCGAGGAAAATAAAGCTGGCCGTGGGACGGTTGGGATCCGATAAACCAGCGCGGGAACGTTGAATCGCTTCGGCTACGGCTGTGACTGCTTCCTCTTGACCGATGACACTTTCGTGTAATTCGTCTTCCAGATTGAGGAGTTTTTCTTTTTCCGATTCGATTAATTTATTGAGAGGAATTCCCGTCCATTTCGAGATAATTTCGGCGATATCCGATTCGAGAACTTCTTCCCTTAATAAACTTTTACCGGTGGTTTGTTTGTCAGCTAATTGGGTTTCTAGGGCGGACATTTGGCGCTGCAGATCGGTTAATTTTCCGAACTTTAATTCGGCGGCGCGATTATAATCATAATCTCGTTCGGCCTGTTGGATTTCTAGATTAACTTGTTCGATCGCTTCTTTAACGCCACGAACTTTATCGATAATCTCTTTTTCTCCTTGCCATTGGGCATTTAATCCCGATTGTTCTTCCTTGAGGTTAGCCAGTTCTTTTTCTAACTTTTCTAACCGTTCTCGCGAAGCTGGATCGTATTCCCGTTGTAGGGAAAGTCTTTCCATTTCTAGCTGGAGAATTTTGCGATCAATTTCATCGAGTTCTTCCGGTTTAGAGGTGATTTCCATCTTCAATTTGGCCGCCGCTTCATCAACTAAATCAATGGCCTTATCGGGCAAAAAGCGATCGCTAATATAACGATTAGAAAGCAGTGCCGCTGCCACTAAAGCATTATCGGCAATTTTCACCCCATGATGCACCTCATAACGTTCTTTAAGACCGCGAAGAATTGAAATAGTATCGACCACATTTGGTTCATCCACTAAAACCTCTTGGAAGCGTCTTTCTAATGCCGCATCTTTTTCGATATATTTGCGGTACTCATCGAGGGTAGTGGCCCCAATACAACGCAATTCACCCCGGGCTAACATTGGTTTTAATAAATTGCCCGCATCCATTGCCCCTTGAGTGGCTCCCGCACCTACAACGGTATGAATTTCATCAATAAACATGATGATATTGCCTTGGGACTCGGTGACTTCTTTGAGGACAGCTTTTAATCTTTCCTCAAACTCTCCGCGATATTTTGCTCCCGCAATTAAGCCACCTAAATCGAGAGAAATGAGAGTACGATCTAACAGAGATTCTGGCACATCACGGTTAATAATCCGCTGGGCTAATCCTTCGACAATGGCTGTTTTTCCTACTCCCGGTTCTCCGATTAAAACCGGGTTATTTTTAGTTCTGCGAGAGAGAATTTGAATCGTGCGACGGATTTCGTCATCCCGTCCAATTACGGGGTCTAATTTACCTTCTCGTGCCAATTGGGTGAGATCTCGCCCGTATTTTTCTAGGGCTTCATATTTGCCTTCTGGATTCTGATCGGTCACTTTTTGACTACCTCTGACTTGTTGAATAATTTCTTTGAGTTTGCTTTCGGTAAGTCCGAATTCTTGAAAAATATTTTTACCGAAGCGATCATCTTTAGCGTAACCTAAAATCAAATGCTCGATCGAGATAAAGTCATCTCCAAATTCTCGGCGATAATTTTCCGCTCGATCGAGTAAACTATCTAAACTACGACCTAAATAAATCGAGTCACCGGGGTTAGATATTTTCGGTTGACGACGGATAAAGTCATCGGTTCGATCCCGCAAACGGGCTAGACTAATATTAGCTTTACTAAAGACACTGCCCGCTAATCCCTCCTGTTCAAGAAGGGCTTTCATTAGATGTTCGCTTTCGATTTGTTGCTGGCTGTTCTGTTTGGCAATGTCCGGCGTTTTGACGATTGCCTCCCAAGCTTTTTCCGTAAATTGTTGTGGATTGGTTGGCTGCATTTTCTATAAGAGATTACTTTTATACCCTAGAGATTATTCTAGATTGACCGGTTTGTCGGCTCCTAGGGGCTTACCGTACCTAGTTCAGGGGGATTTCCCCTCAATGGTGCGATTTAAGCGGCTAAAGTTTATAAGCTGTCAGGGATTTAAACTGCGTCTTGGAAATTTTAGTACAAATGCTCGAACTTTCAACCAAGCTAAAATCTTAATTATTAAAGATGTTCACTGATGACTGATTACTGATACTAAATCCAGTTATAAAAAACTGATTATTTATTCTCCGTTTTGCCTTTTGCATGAGTAGAAAACGGGTTTCTCAAAGAAACCCGTTTTCTGTGCGTTACTCAACGGATTTGATATGATTACTACTCACTGATTACTGATTACTGATGACTGATGACTGATTACTGATAACTGATAACTGATAACTGATAAAAGCCCACCCTAAAATACCATCTAAGCGATTAAAGATTTAACTTTACTAATGATACCAACTGGGTCGATACCTTGGTGGGGGAATTGTTCCCATAAACCGCCACAACCTTCATGGTGAGTACCGATATAGGCATATTTAGGAGTTAAACCGCGTTCGAGTAACCAAGAACCATAACGGCTACCTAAACCCGTGCGACGGTTAAATGCTTCTACCACTAAAACAAAGGGAGAATTACCAACTTTAGCGATAATTTCTTCATCCACCCCATTGAGAGTCGGTTTATTAATTAAACCCACGTCGATCCCTTCTTGTTTTAGACGTTCCACTGCATCTAAAGCGCGGTATAAACCATCGCCAAAGCTGATGATATAACCGGCAGTGCCTTCTCGAATTACTTCATCTTTTCCGGGGACAAAGGTATAACCATCGGCAAAGAAATTATGACCGTTAGTATCAAGAATATTGGGAGTTTTAGAACGAGTCGAGAAGATAAAACGTAAACCGGGTTGATGGAAAGTTGCCTCGACACAAGCGGTCATTTGTGCCGCATCGGCCGGGAAATAAAGACGGGTTTCGTAACCGTCATCGAGTCCATTATCGGCAAAGAAATTATTCAAACCAAAGTGACAGGTATTATCTGCCATGTCATCGATACCAGAATGGGAAAAATGACATAAAAGATTAGAATAATTCAAGCGGGCCATGGTGATTTCAGAAATACACATTTCTAGAAAAGCGGCAAAGGTGGCGAAAATTCCCTGTTTACCTTTTTCCATCCCAAAACCAGCGGCCGCCGAAAGATTGCCCCGTTCCATAATACCGGAAGGAATAAACACTTCGGGATGTTTATCGTGGATAATTTTTAAACCGCAGGAACCCTCTAAATCGCTATCTACTACTAATACCTTAGCCTTGCGTTCTTCCTCGCTCATTTTGCCTAAAAGACTGACTACCGCTTCGCCGAAAACGTTGCGGTTAGAACCCCATTTATCCCCAGAACCGAGGAATTTATAGTCATTAGAAGGCTTCTTAATACTGTTGAGATATTCCACGGCGGCACTGTGTCCTTTTGCCTCTAAATATTTTAAAGCCAAGGGGACAGAAATCACATCATGACCGTGGTTAGAACCTTCTAAACCTTCAATTCCGGGACACATGGGACGTTTATTAATAATCGCAATCGGGCCAGGAGTATTAATTGCTTCACAGATGTTGCGATACAAACTATCGATATCTTCCCCATCTCCCACTAACACTTTTAGTCCATGGCCGGTGAGAGTTTTGGCCACATCATAACCGGGTAAATATTTGGAAGGATTACCAGCAATCGTCACATCATTATCATCAATAATCAGCTTAACATTGATGTGTTGAGCCACGGCTAAACGGGCAGCTTCTGCGTCATTGCCTTCCTGTTGAGAACCATCGGAACCTAAACAAAAAACGGTTTTTCCGGAGTTAGCTAAAGCGACACCGTTAACGTAGGGCCACATATGTCCTAAACGGCCAGAACTAAATTTGACACCGGGGGTTAATCCTAATTCCGGGTGTCCGGGAAGTTTAGAATTGGCCTCGCGGTAGTGCATTAATTGTTCTGCGGGTAAAGAACCTTCTAACGCAGACATGAGATATTGAGTACCGACGCGGTGTCCTGCTTCATCGAAGAATATTGGTACAAATTGACTAGGTTGACTGCGGAAAAGAGCATCGAGAATCACCACTTCCGGGACGGTATCGTAGGGGCCGCCGGTGTGTCCACCCACACCCCGGGCTGCACCCGTGGCAGTAAAAAAGATGATAGCATCGCGACAGAGTTGGATATTGGCTTTTAGGGCGCTTCTTTGGTCGTCGGTGAGGGTGGGGTTACTGGGGTCGAGACTGATGGGTTTATAGGCACTCAAATCGATGGGAAAGGTTGTCATCGTAGATTTTCCTTAATGTAGAGAAATAACTATAGTCAGGGAAATCATAGCCTAGAATGTCACCCGATCGATTGATTGAATAATTTCTTATCATTGGTGTAGTCCCTAATACAAAAGTTTTACCCCTGCTGGGATAGCGTCCACGGTCCGGGACGGGGGAAATCTTAAAAAAGATAGGAGAAAAAAAGCTGTTCTTGAGGGCAATAGTCCAGAATGGCAGGTAGGACTAAGTTAAAAGGATAACCTTTGACTGTATAGCGTTTCTTAGAGGGATGAAGTATGACCTAATTCTCGGTTGATATTACTGCAACCTCTAGCCCAAAAATCAGCGCATAATTAACAAAAACTAGATTTAAGGTAAAAACTATGTGTTTAGGCATACCGGGACAAATTACGGCAATTATTGATGAAAACCATCATCTCGCTCTCGTCGATGTGGGGGGTGTAAAAAGAGAAGTAAATATTACTTGCATTGTTGATGAAGACCATCCTGCTAATACTTGTGTAGGGGATTGGGTATTAGTTCATGTGGGTTTTGCTATGAATCGAATCGATGAAGATGAGGCGCAAGAAACCTTAAATTTATTAACACAATTAGCAGAATTAGAGGCAGAATTTAATCATAATTAATGTTCTTAAAGTAGTCACCCATAAATTAATGCTGTTGTCTATCTCTAAGAAATGTAGATTACGGCAATTATTACTGACTACCGACAGCTAAAAATGATAATTAAAGGAGATAAACTATGAAATACGTTGATGAATTTCGTGATCCAGTTAAAGCGGCAGGATTAATTCAACAAATTGAACAATTATCGATAAGAATCTCTGAAAAGCGGGAAAAAGTTACTAAAATTATGGAGGTTTGTGGAGGTCATACCCACTCAATTTTTAGATACGGTATCGAGGCAATACTTCCGGAAACTATCGAATTAATTCATGGTCCTGGATGTCCCGTTTGTGTGATGCCGCGAGGTCGTTTAGATGATGCCATTTTTCTCGCACAACAACCGAACGTAATTCTGACAACTTTTGGCGATACTATGCGTGTCCCCGGTTCCCATTTGAGTCTGCTGCAAGCGCGAGCAAAAGGTGATGATATTCGTATGGTTTATTCTCCTCGCGATGCTTTAAAAATTGCCAGAGAAAATCTCGATAAAGAAGTAATATTTTTAGCATTAGGTTTTGAAACAACCGTTCCTAGCACAGCTTTAACTGTTTTAGAAGCGCAAAGAGATGGCATCACTAATTTTAGTTTATTTTCCAATCATGTGGTGATTATTCCTGCTCTGAAAGCTTTGTTAGATAACCCAGATTTACAGTTAGACGGTTTTGTTGGTCCCGGTCATGTCAGCATGGTAATTGGCACAGAACCCTATCAAGTTATTGCCCAAGAATATCATAAACCTGTGGTAGTTTCTGGGTTTGAACCTTTGGATATTCTCCAATCAATTTGGATGGTATTAAAACAATTAGATGAGCAGAGATGTGAGATCGAAAATCAGTACGATCGAGTGGTACAAAATCAAGGAAATAGAGTCGCTTTATCGGCAATCAAGCAAGTTTTTGAACTGCGGGATCAGTTTGAATGGCGAGGTTTAGGAGAAATTGCACAAGGAGGGTTAAAACTGCGGGATGAGTACAGTAATTTTGATGCGGAGAAAAAATTTACCCTACCCAATCAGCGTGTTAAAGATCACAAAGCTTGTCAGTGTGGCGAAATTCTTAAAGGTGTTTTAAAACCCTGGGAATGTAAAGTATTTGGTACTGCTTGCACTCCCGAACATCCCATCGGTACTTGTATGGTTTCTAGTGAAGGTGCTTGTGCCGCTTATTATAAGTATGGTAAGTAGTCGTGCAAAATTAATTTCCTAGTCGAGACAGGAGACAGGAGACAGGAGACAGGAGACGGGAGACGGGAGACAGCTATTAGGGATCGGATTTGAGTTTTCAGTTCACTGTTTCCTCACACCAGAAGTCTGACGGAGTAGTGGCTTAGATGTGTAATTAATTTTGCTTAGGTACTTAGAAATTAGTAAATTTTTTTACTGATTAAGGTTCCTTTCCGGTGAGGAAACGCTAGAATTATCACCAGAAGAAATTAACAATCTCTCGGTAATAAAAAAGATGAAAATCAAAAATAATCTGGGTTTATTTGGCTTAACTACCTCTCTACTGCTAATTATCGCTTCGGAAATCGTTCTTGCTTCTCAAGAACAAACCCTAGAACTGCAACCAAGTCAACCCCCCAGCACCGATTTTTTCAAACCCGTCACCAATCTAATTAAAGATTTAAACCATCAGGGAGTAACCATCACCGATCCCAATGATCCCATGGCGGTGCGCTACCGAGTCAATTCCCCCTGTCGCGGTTGTGCGGTTTATCTAGGCACGGGAGTTGCCAATCCTCGCACCCAGACTAATAATAATGGCATGGGAATCAATTTTGGTCTTGGTTTCACCATGCCTTTTTCACCCTAAATACCGATGACATATTTACGCCATTCGTGATTGTGATTCTCCCTGGTGTGCTTTAATAGCTCAAAGTGGAGACTGCTGTAGGGACGACGGGGTTGGGCGCGTAGGGACATATTGGCCTCTTTTGGTGTACGATTGCCCTTATGCACATTACAACGCACACAAGCCGCCACTAAATTCTCCCAAGTATCACCCCCTCCGCGAGAACGGGGAATCACATGATCGATGGTTAATTGTTCACCTCGGTAGAGACAGTATTGACAGGTGTGATGATCTCGTTCGAGAATATTACGACGGGTTAAAGGAATTTCCTTGTAGGGAACACGGACGTATTGCCTAAGACGGATAACGGAAGGTAGGGGTAAGTCACGACAAACCACTTTTCCGTTATGTTCTAGGGATTCAGCTTTTCCTTTCAACAACAAAACGATCGCGCGCCGCCAACTGGTAATATTTAGCGGTTCGTAGGAAGCATTCAACACGAGAACCTTGCTCATAGGTGTCTGGAGATCGCTTGAATTTACCCCGAATGGTAACACAGATCCCTGGGATTGGAACCTATTACACTAAATCGGTTGAGTATAGATATGGTAGGGTGCGTGTTTGTGGCGATTATCTCTGATAAAAACCTAAATTAACAATCGGCTGTAACACATCAACTTCATCATTAAATTGGTGCGTTACGCTTTGGCTAACGCACCCTACGATATTAAATTGGTGCGTTACGCTTTGGCTAACGCACCCTACGATATTAAATTGGTGCGTTACGCTTTGGCTAACGCACCCTACGATTTATGTTTTTGTTTGTGGCGATTATCTCTGATAAAAACCAAAAGCCGTTGAGTATAGGCTACATATCAGGACAGGCACTCATGCAAAAGGGGGAATAAATAATCAGTCTTTTAATAACCGGATTTAGTATGAACTCTCAAAAATTAATTATGCAATAACTCTAATCATATTATTGAAAACGGATTTAATATAATTAGCAAAACTAATGATATATATATATATATGCAAATAATTTATATATAATTGACAGTAAAAAGAAACGCCCTTAAGATGCCAACAAAGATTAATTTAGTGAATCAAGCTAGACATCCAAGCAGAAGGCATAAGTGGATTTTCCAACACTTCCCCCAATACTTCTAGAAGATAGCTCAAGTCTTTTGGGAGTCGATCGGACATTGATGGCGACAGCACCATCTATGCTGGCTCCGACAACGCTAGAGGTGGTTCCTCAAATCACGCCTCTCACCCTATCTTCCCCTAGCAATTTTCTTGCTCCCGTGAGCGCGACGGCGAGCGATAACTTAGCTAATCAAGGTGATTCTCTGCTATCAGTCCCATTATTAGTTAATCCAGAGGCTGTTAATTTCTCCTTTTCAGATCAAGATACTTCTTGGCGAGGGACTCCTCAAATCACTCAGCTAGATGATTTAGGCGAGGTTTTAGTTGTTCCGGGCAATCCCTCAGAAAGGGTGAATATGGTTGTCCAGTGGACATTGCGAGAAGCCGATTTTAATAATGAAGTGGGATTCTTTCTGGTGGATCCTTTAGGTGGGGTAGAAGGTATCGCCCCCGGTGAAGAAGGATTCGCCGAA
Organism: Microcystis aeruginosa LEGE 91341; assembly: GCF_015206885.1. Taxonomy (GTDB): domain Bacteria; phylum Cyanobacteriota; class Cyanobacteriia; order Cyanobacteriales; family Microcystaceae; genus Microcystis; species Microcystis aeruginosa_H. Next base: position 17,331 of record NZ_JADEXY010000030.1, read on the forward strand.
GCGGCTTTAAGCAGTTCCAGCCGGCAAACTCTCTTCAATTCGGGTAATCAAGCGGGAAATTGGCGAGAATTTACCGTTCCAGGGGGTAGTCGCCTAGGGTTTTATGTGATTCAGAATAATACCAGCGCTAATTGGTTAGAAAATAATCGACAAAATCAGGGTCAATCGGAGTTAGCTTTTTTCTCCCTTAAAGGAGCTAATCCTGATAATTTTGATCATTCCCAAAGCAGTCATCTTGGCCGCGGAATCTGGCGACTTAATTGGGAAGATTTGACGGGTGGGGGAGATCAAGATTTTAACGACGTGGTTTTTAATATTGCTCAAGCAGGAATTGTCTTACCCGGAGACAAAGAACAGCAGGTTCCCCTCACAGTTGAGGCTGTCAGTCAGGATAATACTTTTCCAAACGAGATGGGTTATTACTTGGTTGATACCCCGGATGGCGAGATAAATGGGATTAAACCAGGGGATCAGGGTTATTTAGAGGCGGCTTTGTCAGGCGATCGCCACCAGGTAATTTTTGCCTCTGGGAAAGCGTTTGATAGTAAAACTTTTAACGTCCCTTCTGGGAAATATCTGGGATGGTATCTAGTCGCTAACGGGACGACAGATCAGGCGATCGCCAAGGGAGAAAATGCCCCGCCGGTTTTCTTTTCCTTTGCGGCGGCGAATGAAGATGGTTTGAATCATGTCCATGCTCAACAGGATAGTCAGACTTGGGCCTGGGAAGATTTTTTGGGTGGCGGCGATCGCGATTTTAATGATTTAGTGTTTCGGTTCAGTTTCGGGGAACCCACTGGAGAACCGATTCAGTTACCGTCTTTGAGTATTGAAAATACCACAGTAACGGAGGGGGACACAGGAACTCAATCTGCTAATTTTACAGTTCGTTTATCAGCGCCTGCAAATACAACAGTTACGGCTCAATTTACGACGAAGGATGGAACCGCGCAGGTGGGGACAGATTATGAATCTTCGACGGGGATTTTGACGTTTGCACCGGGAGAAGTGGAGAAAAAAATTACAGTTGATGTCAAGGGCGATACGATTAGCGAGCCTACGGAAATCTTCACGGTCAATTTAACAGGAGTGACCAATGCTATTCTGATTCAAGGTGAGGGAATTGGCACGATTCTGGATAATGATAATTCGGTGAATCCACCTGATAATAATCCTCCTGTCACCGATGCAGATAAAACTATTACTTTACCAGAAGATAGTCAACCTATCCCCTTAAATATTAATCCACCTACAGATATTGATGGGGATACTTTAACGGTTTCTATCACTCAATTACCAGATAATAGCAAAGGAAAAATAACTTTAGCTAATGGCACAGTTATTAATGTGGGTGATAAGATTTCGATTAATTCCCTAACTTCTTTGCTATACACACCTCTAGCAGATGTTAATGGTAGTGGTGGCAATTTTGTTTATACTGTGAGTGATGGTAAAGGAGGGAGTGATAGTCAAACAATTAGTTTTGTCATTAATCCGATTCAAAACCCTGGTAATAATTCTCCGGTAACAGATGCTGATAAAACTATTACTTTACCAGAAGATAGTCAACCTATCCCCTTAAATATTAATCCACCTACAGATATTGATGGGGATACTTTAACGATTTCTATCACTCAATTACCAGATAATAGCAAAGGAAGAATCACTTTAGCTGATGGCACAGTTATTAATGTGGGTGATGAGATTTCAATTAATTCTCTGACTTCTTTGCTATACACCCCTCTAGCAGATGTTAATGGTAATGGGGGCAATTTTGTTTATACTGTGAGTGATGGTAAAGGAGGGAGTGATAGTCAAACAATTAGTTTTATTATCAATCCCAGTAACTTAATTGTTTCTGCTGTTTCCGCGAATAATGCTCCTGAATTTACGACTAATCCTGAGTTAGAGATTATTGTCGGTAATGATTATACTTATGATGCAAATGCCGTTGATGCGGATAATGATACCTTATTCTACTCCCTCTCCCTTGCCCCTGATGGTTTAACCATTGACAATAATACTGGTGTTTTAAGTTGGAAATCCCCAACAATCGGCAATTATAACATCTCCATTTCCGTGGAAGATGGTAAAGGGGGAAGGGATACCCAAACTTATAATTTAGGGGTAGTAACCAACGTTATTGATTCTCAACTAAATCGCCCTCCAGTATTCGTTTCCAATCCTGTTGTTTATGGTAATCTCAACAGTGAATATCGTTATGATGCTGATGCGACTGATGCTGATAATGATAATTTAACTTATTCTGTCATCAATGCCCCTAATGGCTTGGTAATCAATCAGAATACTGGTGTTGTTACATTCACTCCCACCGTCTCAGGAGCAACCGAGATAACCTTACAAGTTAATGATGGTAAGGGGGGTATTGCGACTCAGATTTATACTTTATCGGTGTTAGAAGAAGAAACGGATAATTATGCACCTGTCATCATCTCTGAGCCTATTCTTAAAGCTAGTACCAGTCAAAATTATGTTTATGATGTTAATGCGATCGATCCTGATAAAGATATTTTAACCTATTCTTTAGTGAATGCTCCTCAAGGAATGAGTATTGATAAGTCAACAGGAGAAATTCTCTGGAACACAGCAGGTAAAACTGTTGGTAACTATAATATTTCTGTTAAAGTTACGGATAATCGTGGGGGTGTGGATACCCAAGAGTTTGTTATTGCTTTAAATAATGCTTTATTAGGAACAATTGAAGGAGTTAAATGGGAAGATGCTAATGGTAACGGAATATGGGATTCAGCTAATTTTGAAGACTTTGTTGATATATCATCTATCAGACTGAATGGCGATAGCAAAATAGTTAATTCTCAAATTGTCAGCAATAAAGACGTTTTAAGATTAGCAGAATCAGAATTTTATTCATCGGGAAATGCTTTGTTAAAGAATCCCTTTAGCTTTGTAGGAGAAAATGGAGAAAATTTATCTTTCTCTACTAACTTTAGTTTTTTAATCTCTGATTCGAGTGGACTTGGGGATGAAGATGGTGAGGGTGCGGATGGAATTGCTTTTATTGTTAGTCCTACAGATACCATTGGTAGTGCAGGAGGAGGAATTGGTTATGAAGGCTTAAATAACACTGTTGTTATTGAATTAGATACATTTAATAATGGTAGCCAAGATCAAAATAATGGCAATCATATTGGTATTAATGTTAATGGAAGTACAACCTCTCTTGTCCAAACAAATATTGCCACTAGATTTAATAATAGTGAGATTTGGAATGTTTGGATTGACTATAATGGCTCGTCACAATTACTAGAAGCTAGAGTCTCTCAAGACTCTAATCGCCCTACACAAGCCACTGTTTCCGCAACAATTAATATTGCTGAAATTCTCGGACAAAATGAGTTTTTTGTCGGTTTTACTTCTGCTACAGGGGCAGGATTAGGAAACCATGATATTCTTTCCTGGACATTTATTAACAATGAACCTGCTTTAGAAGGAATTACCGTCTATCTTGACTCAAATAATAATGGCACTTTTGATAACAATGAGCCTAGTCAAATCACCGATGAAAACGGAAAATATCAATTCACTGGGTTAGAAGCAGGTACTTATATTGTCAGGGAAATTGTACCGACAGACTATGAACAAACTTATCCTAGTGGACAACCTACAGATTCTCTGGGAGATGGTTTTGCTGATGTTATTCTTGACTACTTTAACAGTGGAGCAGGAACGTTTAATGAACCTTATGGAGCAGATAATGATGGCAATGGCCCTGTTTTAGTCAGTGTTGATATTATTTTAGGAAGTGATACTTTAGGAGCATTATCACTTCCTACAGGCTCTTATGTAACTGTTGGTTTTACTGACGAAATTATTATTGATAAACCGGGTAACGATATTTTTATTCCAGAAATCGGATTTGCTGGAGAACAAGCAGAAGTTTACGTTAGTTCTAACTTAGAAGATTTTGTCTTACTTGGAATTGGAGATGGCGGAACAACTTCAATTTTTGATCTTGCTTCAATCAATTTTACCCAACCAGTCCGAGCTATAAAAATTGTTGGACTTGACAATAATGGACTAAGCCCAGGTTTTGATGTTATCAATGTACAAGGATTACCGGATAGTATTGCTAGTCCAGATTTTTATACTATAAAACTCAAAGCAGGAGAAACTGTTAGTAACATCAACTTTGGCAACCAAAAAATTGATCAACCTATCCCCAATCAAGCTCCCGTATTCACTAGCACAGCGCCTCAAAATGCCAAAATAGGACAATTATTAACCTATCAAGCTACTGCTACCGATGCCAATAATGACAGGTTAACCTATAGTTTACTCAATCAACCTAAAGGTATGACAGTTGATGCGGAAACTGGTATCTTAATTTGGCAACCAAAACAAAATCAAATCGGTAATAATCGAGTAGTTTTGCGAGTCTCTGACGGTAAAGGAGGCATTGCTACTCAAGAATTTTTCCTCAATACTAAAGGGATTAACACCCCACCGCAAATTATCTCCTCTCCTAACACCCTTACCCTGATTAATAATACCTACAGCTATGAAGTAAGAGCCACCGATTTTGATAACGATACCCTAACCTATAGCCTGATTAATCCCCCTGAAGGGATGACCATTAATGCCAATACTGGCTTAATAGCCTATACTCCTACTAATTTAGGAAAACAAACCATTGAAATAAAAGTTAGCGATGCTTTTGGGGGGACTAATACCCAATCCTATCAATTACAAGTTTTAGCCACATTAGGTAACAATTTACCTAGTATTACCAGCACACCTAAAATCATCATTGGTGCTGGGGGATTATATCAATATGATGTCGAGGCTAATGATCCCGAAAATACCGCTATTAGCTACAATTTAACGGTTAAACCCAATGGGATGACTATTGATGCAAATACAGGTTTAATTACTTGGCAAACTCAGAACACCACTAACGGTGATTTTCAAGTTACAGCCACAGCGACGGATGCAGATGGTGGAATTGCTTATCAAAATTACTATATCCGAGTTACTCCTAATCAGGCACCGATTATTAGTTCTCAGCCATTAGAATTAGCTCAATTAGGCGTTACTTACAAATATGATGTCATTGCCAAAGATGCAGATAATGACACTTTAACCTATAATCTCTTACAGGCTCCTCAAGGCTTAACTATTGATCAATTTGGCCGTATTCGTTGGCAATCTTCATCCCAAAATCAAGGTATTTATCCTGTGAAGATTCAAGTCAGCGATGGACGCGGGGGAATCACCACTCAAACCTATAATTTAACCCTTAGCAATGATGATATTACTAATCCGGTAGTGGAATTAGGCTTTAATACCAATCTGATTAATATTGGTCAAAGTATTAATTTCCAAGTTCGAGCAACAGATAATATCGAAGTTAAAACCCTCACTTTAACGGCTAACAAAACTCCGCTAACTCTTAATCCTAATACTCCCAACGGACAAATTAATACCGCCACTTTTGTCGGTCAAAAAGCAGGAGTTTATCAAATTATTGCTACTGCTACCGATGCAGCCGGTAATCAGGATACAGAAACAATTGAAGTGCGGGTACTTGATCCCAGTGATACCGAAGCACCTGTTGTTGAAATTAACAAAACTAACTTAGAAGCCACCCAAGGCATTATCAAGTCGCCTACAGATATTATTGCTACCGTCACAGATGATAACCTCGAATTTTATCGAGTGGAAATTGCCCCGATTGAAGCAGTTAATTTAAGCAATATCGGGGAAGATGATCCAGATTATACTTTATTGACAAAAGGCACTAAGAATGTTACTAATCAGCAGGTAGCTAATCTAGATCCTCGTTTGTTAGCAAATGGAAGTTATCTAGTGAAAATTACCGCTTTTGATTTTAGTGGTAATGGTAATGTCCAAGGGGTTATTTTAAATGTGACAGGAGAAAATAAACCGGGTGAGTTTTCTCTAGAATATACTGACCTATCTATTCCTTTAACTGGTGTTCCCATTGAAATTATCCGTCGCTATAATAGCTTAGAAAGTACAACTCAAGGAGATTTTGGCTATGGTTGGAATTTAGGTTTACAAGATGCCAAAATTGTCGAATCTTCCTCTGATGGACGAGATTTAAGTGATGCTAATTCCGATTTATTTGGAACTTCTAATACCTTCTCCGTCGGGACACGAGTAACTTTAAATACTCCCGATGGTCGCCGCGTTGGATTTACTTTTAATCCCGTACCAGTTTCTGCTAGTTTCTTCGGTGCAATTTATGCTCCTAGCTTTACTCCCGATGCAGGGGTATTTGATAAGCTAGAAACAGAAAACTCTCCTTTAACTATTCGTAGTGACGGTACTGTAGGAGCATTTTTATTCAGTTTTCTTGGTTATAATCCCTCGCAATACAAATTAACCACCAAAGATGGAACGGTTTATAAGTATGATCAGAATTTTGGTTTAATTGATGTCACCGACAGAAATGGCAATAAATTAACCTTCTCCGATGAGGGTATTACTAGCTCAACGGGTGCTGAAATTGACTTTATTCGAGATGGTCAAGGTCGCATTACTGAAATTATCGATCCTGATGGTAAATCTATTAAATATGTTTATGATAGCAACGGTGATTTAATTGAGGTGATTGATCGCACCAATAACACCACCGAGCTAGTTTATGATGACCCCAATCGTCAACACTTCTTAACAGAAATTATCGATCCCTTGGGACGCAGTGCGACTCGTACAGAGTATGACGAAAATGGACAAATCAGCAAGATTATTGACGCTAACGGTAATGAATTAAATATCGCTTTTAATAATGCTACTAATAGCCAAACCATTCGAGATCCTTTTGGTAATAATATTACCCGGGTTTTTGATGCTCAAGGTAACGTCATTCAAGAAGTTGATCAATTAGGGGGTATTACTTTACGCACTTACGATGAAGATAATAACCTGTTAAGTGAAACCGATCCCGAAGGGAATATCACCAGTTATACTTATGATAGTCGAGGTAATAAGCTGACAGAAACCAATGGGGAAGGTAACACAAAAACCTTTACCTATAACGATAATAACGACATCCTGACAGAAACGACTGCTTTAGGTTTTGTCACCACTTACACCTATGATAATAACGGGAATCTCACTAAACGGGAAGACACAGAAAGCAATGTTACTGAATATGAATATGACTCCTTGGGACTTTTAACTACTGTCACCGATGCTAATGGTAAAATTAGTAACTTTAAGTATGATAATCGTGGTAACTTAACTGAATTAACCGATCCTACGGGAGCAAAAACCACCTTTACCTATGATAGTAATGGACGAGTTGCTAGTGTTACTGATGCGTTGGGAGCAATTACTAATTATATCTATGATGCTCAAGGACGCTTGATTGAAAAAGCTGATCCTGAAGGGAGTAGTTGTGGTTGTGCGAGAGGTATTACCAAAACCGAATATAACGCCGCAGGGGAGAAAATCGCCGAAATAGACGCATTAGGAAGACGCACAGAATACCGTTATAATGATCGTGGTTTATTGATTGAAACTATCTTACCTGATAGCACTCCTACTAATTTAAGCGATAATCCTCGCACCAAAAACGAGTATGATGCTCTTGATCGCCTCACTGGTTTTACCGATGAATTAGGACGTAAAACTATCTATGTTTATGACGCATTAGGGCGAGAAATTGAGGTAATTTATCCTGATAGTACCCCTAACAATTTAACCGATAATCCCCGTACCAAGAAAGAATACGACAAAGCCGGGCGAGTAATTGCGAAAATTGACGAATTGGGTAATCGTACCGAATATGATTATGACAAGAGCGATCGCCTTTTAACTGTTACTAATGCCCTGAATCAAATTACTAGCTATAATTATGATGCAGACGGGCGAAAAGTTGCCATGACAGATGCGTTAGGGCGCATCACTGAGTATGATTATGACGAGCTTGATCGCCTTCTTACCACAACTTATGCTAATAATGCGGTAATGACTACCACTTATGATCCTTTAGGACGAGTGATAGTAGAAACAGATTTAGCAGGAAATACCACTAATTATGAATACGACGCTTTAGGAAGACTAACGGCGGTAATTGATGCTTTAAATCAACGTACTGAGTATAAATATGACTTAGTGGGTAATTTAATCGAGCAAAAAGACGCAAATGGTAATATAACTAAGTTTGAATATGACAGTTTACGCCGTCTAAAAGCTACCATCTTACCCGGTGGACAACGTAACGAGACAATCCACGATAAAATCGGTAATTTAATCAAAGTAACTGACTTTAATGGAGTCGTCACCACCTATAAATATAATGAGCGTAATTGGTTAACCGAAAAATCTTTCTCTGATAGTACACCAACGGAAACTTTTACCTATACCTTGACGGGGGAATTAGCTACCGTTATCGATAATCGAGGGGTGACAAATTATGTTTATGATGAGCGTGACAGGTTAATTAGTCGTACCGAACCCGATAACCGTACTATTAGCTATACTTACGACAAGGCTAGTAATATTCTTACCTTAACCGTACCTTCAGGCACAACTACTTATACTTATGATGCGTTGAATCGCCTTGATACTGTTAAAGATGCGGATAATGGAGTAACAGACTACGATTATGATGCGGTGGGTAATTTGATTAAAACAGTCTTCCCCAATGGGGTGACAGAAAATCAACAATATGACTTGTTAAATCGCTTAACCTATCTCGAAAACCTCAATTCTACCGGTATTATTTCTAGTTATACCTATACCCTAGATGCAATGGGTAATCGGGTGAAAGTAGTAGAAAATGATGGTCGTACAGTGGAGTACAACTATGACAATGTCTATCGTTTAACTCAAGAGAAAATTACTGATACTGTAGCAGGTAATAAAACGATTACTTATAGTTTTGATGCAGTAGGAAATCGTTTAGAAAAAGTCGATTCAGTGGAAGGTACGACTACCTATACATACAACGAGAATGACAGATTATTAAAAGAAATCCTTGGCGGAAATGTTACCCAATATCAATACGATGAGGAGGGTAATCTCCTTGCTAAGGTAGAAAATGGCGCAACTACCACTAATTATGAGTGGAATGCTAAGGGTGAATTAACTGCGGTAGAAGTCACGGAAAATGGCGAAACCGGACGCATTGAGTTTGAATATGATCACAATGGTATCCGAGTGGCGATTGATGTGGATGGTGAGGTGACACGCTTCTTAATCGACAACAATCAACAGCAATACGCCCAAGTGATTGAGGAATATCAAACTAATGGTACAGTGAATACTACCTATACTCACGGTTGGGATTTAATCTCTCAAGATGACGGTGCAAATCGGATTTACTATCAAGTGGATGGTTTGGGTAGCACTCGTTTGATGACGGGTAATAATGGTTCTGTCATCGTAGAATATGATTATGATGCTTATGGTAATTTAACCCGTAAAGTCGGGGATGCGGATAATAATTATCTGTTTGCTGGTGAGCAGTTTGATGAGGCGGTAGATGGTTATTATTTACGAGCAAGGTATTATGATCCTAATACTGGACGTTTTGCTTCCGTTGATCCGTTTGAGGGTTTCAATAATCAGCCGATAACGTTACATGATTATTTATACGCTGGGGTTAATCCGGTAAATGCGATCGATCCTAGTGGGGAGGTGTCTTTAATTGAGTATAGCCTTTTGATTAGGTATATTCCTCTAATAATTGCTACAGCATTTGCAGTTGATTGTTACACCAAATATCTAAATGACGTTGCTAATTGTAAGGATCGTAGAACAGAAAGAGCAAGAGCAATATGCTATAGTGAAGCAGCAGAAATGCTTGCTAAATGTTTAAGAGGAGGATAACTCTCACCACCTTAGTCGTTTTTAAAATACTTAATAATAAGTCCCCAAACAAAATTATCTGTCTAAAAAAATATGAAAATGAATAATTTAGGTGAAATTATCGCCACAAGACATTACACTGTATTGAGTAACAACAAAAAAATTGTTGTTAAGATAGGTAAACCCTTTGTTTATAATGATTCTCAGGATTATGTCTGTCCTTTTCAAATCATAGGCTTACAAGACGAGAAGATAAAGTGTATTTTTGGTGTGGATTCTATACAATCATTGTTACTAGCCCTAAAAGCTATAAAATCTTACTTAGATAGCTACGCAGAGCAAGAAAATGAAATACTAAGTTGGCTTGGTGGTGACTCTGGAGATTTGGATTTAGAAGTTTAAACTGTAGCTTGTAGGGTGGGTTAGTGCGATCACCTGATCTTGTAGTGCGATCGCCTCTCTTGTAGGTTGGGTTGACAACGGAAACCCAACATCATCCCCCGATTATTCTTCATGTTATGGATTGGGCGGCGCTTCGTTTAGCTCAAACTGCGAATGATTTTTATTATCTTTGCTCATATAATCAGGTGAAACTCAAGAAGGCCGTCAAATTGCAACTCAAGATATAATTCAACAAATTCGTCAAATTTTACCTTATGCACCAGCCTATAAAAGCAAAAATAATCCCTATGGTATGAGATTAAAAGTTACAATTAGGATCAAAGGTTTTAATGGAGGGCAAGGAAATTTAATCACAATCTGGCAAATAGATCAAGGCAAAATTATTCCTAGATTAATTACAAACTGGTTAGAAGTTTACAGCTAAAAGAGCAAAACATAATGAAAGCAAAAATTAATGATTCGATTCAAACTTTAATAGATATAACCGCCGATTTTTCAGATTTAATCATTCCTAAAGGAACAATTGGTGCAATAGTTGAATCCTATCCTAATCCTGAAGCATACGCTATTGATTTAATGATTTCTAATCCTAAAGTCATTGGTGGTTTTACTTATGAAAATGTAATTTTATCTCCTGAACAATTTATTGTTATTTCTTCTCAATCAATATCAGTGCGATCGCCGCTCTTGTACATTGGGTGATCGGTACTCAACCCAACATCATCCCTAGGATGCTCTAATCTTGTGTCGTGATCTTGTGATATTTTGGTTGAGAGTGCAATGTTGAAAGCACTGCGTAGCAGCACGCTAATTCATAAATTATCAAAGGAGATTGTCATGAAAGGAGAATTCACCGCCATCATTGAAGCAGCAACAGAAGGGGGATACTGGGCGATTTGTCCTGAAGTACTAGGTGCAAATGGTCAAGGAGAAACCATTGAAGAAGCCAAAGAAAGCTTAAAAAGTGCTATTCAACTAATTTTTGAAGATCGTTTAGCTGATATTCGTCGAGGACTACCAAAAGAAGCGATCGAGGAGACAATTACCATTCCATGAAACGTAAAGAATTAGAAAAAAAGTTGCGGAAAGCTGGTTGTTATCTTAAGCGAGAGGGTGCTTCTCATTCTCTTTGGATTAACCCTCAAACTGGGGTCATTGAAGCTGTACCGCGACATACAGAAATCAAAGAATTTTTAGCACAAAAAATTCTCAGAAACCTGAATGCCCAATAGTGCGATGCCGAAGGCACTGCCTAGCAGTACGCCGATCTTGTAGGGTGTGTTAGACGGCGATTATCTTTGATAAAAAACTCAAATTAACAATCCGCACCCCACGCACTAACTTTATGATTAAATTGGTGCGTTACGCTATCGAAAAGCTCACCCTACGAGTTAGTGCGATCGCCTGTAGCTGGGGTTGAGAGTTAAATAGAGCAAATTATAAATTATTAAAGCAAAATCGATGAGAACCATTCCCTTAACTTTAGAACAGCTTATTTAAGCAGTACAACAATTGTCGCCTGATCAACGAATTGCGATCGCCTGATCGGGTAGAGAACAGGGACGTATTGCCTAAGACGGATAACAGAAGATAGAGGTAAGTCACGACTCCCTGATCACTAATTTTTGATAAGCTAAGAGACAGTAATTATAATTTCGTCGTCAATCCTATGATTTTGCCAGGTAGTACCGTTCGAGTCAGCAATCCCGATGATACCTACTATAAATTTGAAGGTTTAGCCCAGCGTTTAAGCGATGGGAAAGTAGCCGTTCTTTTTGAGGGGGGCAACTGGGATAAGTTAGTCACCTTTAATCTCTCGGAATTAGAAGAAGTAATTATTGCCCCCGCTAAAGGCAAAAAATAACCATGCGTCCACCTTTACCGCAATTGGCTACGGATAACCGCCATCCCGATCATATCGCCGAAGTTATCGAGACAACGACGACCGAGTTTTTAGCGCAATGTTTGGAACCAGAGGAGTTAAACTTTCCTTTTATGCCTGCTTTTGGTAGTTGGGTAAAAGCCTACGATGAAGAAACGGGTAATAAGATTTTTGGGATTGTCACCTTTGCCACCACTGCACCGATCGATTCGGTACATCGCGCTAGAGCTTTGGGGTTATCTTTGGCTGAATTGCGGGAACAACAGCCGCAGATTTTCGCTATGTTAAAAACGGAATTTCGGGCAACTATTGTCGGTTTTGAAACCCTGCCTGGACAATTTAATGGCAATGGTGCCGGGCGAGGTTATATCTATCAATATATTCCTCCCCGTCCCCCACAAATTCATCAGGCAGTTTATCAATGTGAGTCGTTAGAAGTGGTTTATTTTAGTGAACAATTAGACTTTTTACGAATTTTATTACAGGTCAAAAATACTCCCGTGGAAGCTTTGGCAGCCGCTTCTATCCGTCAGATGTATCAATTGCGTCAAGCTGATCGACAATGGTTAGTGAATGTGGGCAGACAGTTAAGTGTTTTACTTAAAGATGATTATGATCGCTTGCGTTATATTCTCAGTCAAATTCATCTTAGTCCTTAGATGATTCGGCTCTCTTGGCGCTCTTAGAGTAGTGAAAATACCTTACTCCCTCTCTTTGTGTCCTTTGTGTCTTTGTGGTTAAGAAAAAAATCAGCAACCCTTGCCCATTCACGGAACCGTTTATTACTCTATAATTCCTGTACTTGAGCAACCAGCTTTTTTCAATGGGTGGCAACAAATAGGTCGGCAAAAGGCGATCTCTGGTTGCCAAGGTCTCATAGTGACTCGGAGTTGAAAGAGTCCCCGACCTAGGAAATATTGATAGAGTATTGATAGGAGACTGGCAAAAATTCAACTATAAGAGGATTGTCACTGATGACAGCAGTTACCGAGAATGATCTGAAAAGGTTAGAAGATTTAATCGTTAGCGGACAGAAAGCGATCGAGTCCAGACTGACAGCGATCGAATCCCGACTGACAAACCTAGAAAATGGACAGAAGGCGATCGAGAACAGTTTAGGAGAAATTAAAGGGGATATTAAGGCCTTAGATGCCAAAGTTACGGGACTAGAAAAGAGGGTTGACGATCTCAACGCACGAGTCAACATTACCACCATTGGATTCCTTAGCATTGTCGGCATTTTGGTGACAGGAATGCTGACTATTGCTGGTAAAACAGTCTTTTTCCCCTAGAATAACTTATTCGATCTGCGCCACCGCGTCTAAGGGAGCATCAAGACTGGTAAGACGGCCTAAATAAGTCGGTCTATGGTTCTGCTCGCTGTCTATCCCGGGGAGAAATCCCTCTGGCATTTCTCCAATGCGAAATCTGGGCTAAAAATTGGCCTGGTCAGGAAATCTTGATGTTAAATTCCCCAAAAATTGCGCTAGGATCGGCTTAATAGCACAGGAAAGGCGATCGAGTGGGATAACCGATCCTGCGGTTTGAGAAGGTGACTGTATAATTGTTAGAGTATCAATAGATCAATTCCAGAGGAATCATGAGCAATATCCAAGATAAAATTCAAGAAGAGCTAGAAAATGCCAGAGCCGTCTGTAGTATAGAAGGTTCCACCTCTGGTGAATGTGCCGCCGCTTGGGATGCGGTGGAAGAATTACAAGCAGAAGCTGCTCACCAACGTCAAGACCATCCCCAAAAAACCTACTTTGAAAAGTATTGTGCTGATAATCCCGATGCCGCCGAGTGTCGCCTTTATGAAGATTAATCCAGTCAGGCAGCAGTTTTTTCTCTCCTCACAGTAGAATCCTAGCTTTAGGGCGATCTCAACTATAAAGAGATCGCCTCTCGTTTTTTTTGTTTGTTGGTCAAGCTGTGACCGATTTTGGCTCCCGCGTCGGAAGACAGTAAAATGTTGACAGTGTAATTGTCTAAATAATTTATGAATCAACTTTGGTTTCGTCCTCTCGTTTGGATAGATTATCGTTTAGCCGTCCTATTTACGGTGATTATTCCGGCAATTTTGTTAATTTGGTCTTTATTTGCAAAAATCGAATCATTACAGAAATTGTTGATTATCTATTGGCGAGTGGCTAGTCTTTTGTTAATTACCGTATATTTAATGATCGCTTCCTGGCCGATTGGTTTTGTCACCAGTTTTTTAGCTAAGATTTTAATCCCGATTTCTCTCTGGTTTTGGGTGGATATTAACGATGAAATTAAAGATTTACCCGCCAGTCCGATTAAATTTGTCACCACTGCTTGGCGTTGGGCAGTAACGATTTATTGTCCTTTAGGCGCGATTTCTACCTTACCTTTTCTCTCCTGTGCTATGTCAGGGGAATTGCTAAATTCTCCCTATTGTCAGGTTTGGCAGGAAGCACCCTGGCAGTTTCGCGAGATTTTTCATTCAGAAGCTACCGCTAATGTTTTGGGCTTTTTTGGTTTAGTTGGTCTCTCTTTTTATACTCTCTATTTTGCCCATTTTCTTCTTATTCGCCTTGGCAAACAGGGACGTTCAGCTTTACAACAGTAAGTTTTTAGCTATCGATGATTAGCCATTTTTCTATGAATATTGGTCAACAACTCGAACAATACACCCTCAAAAATCCCCAAGAGGTTTTATTAGTGACTATTGCTGTGGATGGGGAGGAGGAAGAAATCTCTATTTTTAAGGGTTTTTCTAGTTCTCTTACTCGCAGCACCCCCTACGATCCCGATATTCCGATCATTCCTGAAACGGCGACAATTATTAAGATAGATCGTCTTGCTAGTCCTTATCATCCCCTTAATCCTCGCTATATCCAAGAAAATCTTAGCTTAGAGAAAATGCAGTTTTTACTGATTAATTGAACGGGTAATTTTGCTTGGATAATATCAGCACCCATCTCGATGGATTTAACAGCTTTTATTTACCTTCCACAAACCTTGTCTATCTAGACAAGAGGTAAATTTTGCGGCGTTTTAGTGGTAAAATTACCGGGGAATGATAATCTCTGCCAGTATTCAAGCTGTCAAAGTGGATTTGATCCTCGGTATCGATCGAGAACAATCAAAAAACTGGAGAATAATCTGGAGAATCTATGCAACTTAAACAATCTAACCAAGAACTGTTACAAATTGAGTATTTAGCCACCGCTGCTACGGGACAAAATATAGTTAAGGATGATGGCAAAGATGTGATTGAAGGATTAACTAAAACCCCCAAAAGTTTACCATCTAAATATTTTTATGATCGGCAAGGTTCGCAACTTTTTGAAGAAATCTGTCAATTGCCAGAATACTATCCCACTAGGACAGAAGCGGCTATTCTCCAAGAATATGCTCAAGAAATTGTCGCTTATACAGGATACTGCGAATTGATAGAATTAGGTAGTGGTAGTTCCACTAAAACTCGTCTGTTATTGGACGCTTATTATCAACAGCAAAAATCCTCTAAATATGTACCTATCGATGTTAGTGAAACTATTCTCCAAGCTAGTGCGATAGAATTACAAAAAGAATATCCTAATTTACCAATTCAGGGGTTAATTGGAACCTATGAACAGGCCTTAGCCTGTTATCAAAATGCTTCCGATAATACCAGAATGATTTTTTTCTTGGGAAGTTCGATCGGTAATTTTTCTGCGGCTGAATGTGATAAATTTTTAGAAGAAATTGCCACTGTCTTAAAAGCTGGAGATTATTTTTTATTAGGGATTGATCTCCAAAAACCATCAGCAATATTAGAAGCAGCTTATAATGATGCCCAAGGGGTGACGGCCGCTTTTAATTTAAATATGCTTTCCCATTTAAATTGGCGTTTTCAAGCTGATTTTAATCTTGATTTATTTAGTCATAAAGCTATCTATAATCAAGATCAATCTCAAATCGAAATGTATTTGATTTGTCAAAAAACTCACCCTGTGCATCTTAAAAAACTCGATTTAACGGTTAATTTTCAAGCATCGGAGGGTATTTTAACAGAAATTTCGCGTAAATTCAACCTAGAAACTATGCAAAAAGACCTAGAATCAAAGGGATTAAAACCGCTTAAGGTTTTCACAGATACTGAAAATTTATTCGGTTTAATTCTCTGTCAGTTATCCCTGTAAATAATGAGAAAATTATCATCAGTAATAGAGGCATAAAAACATGGAAAAGATTCAAGCACAGGCTCCTATCTCTCTAAAAAAATGTAGTCGAGAAAATATACTGGACTATTTTGAAAATGCTTGGCAATTAGAAGATATTCTGTTAAAAAGCATCATCAAAGAGGAAGCTTTTTATTGTAACCCTGACGATCTAAGAAATCCCCTCATTTTTTATTTAGGTCATGCGGCGGCTTTTTATCTGAATAAATTGCAGATGGTTAACCTGTTAAAAAAAAGCCCTAATCCTGACTATGAATTATTGTTTGGAGTGGGAGTAGATCCAGCAACTCCCGCAGAATTAAACTCTGCTATCGCTCATATTCAGTGGCCTAGGGTGGATAAAGTTTGGGAATATCGACAACAAGTCTATGAAATTGTGGTCGAAATAATTAAAAATGTACCTCTTAATCTTCCTATTCATCCGCAGCATTCTCTCTGGTCATTAATGATGGGAATTGAGCATCAGCGTGTTCACTTTGAAACATCTTCAATGTTACTCAGACAACTGCCCTTAGATTGTCTGCAACGTCCTCAAGGTTGGCATTATGCCCCTTCTTTTGGTCAAGCTAGTCCTAATCAAATGGTGGAGGTTTCTGGGGGAATAGTAGAAATTGGTAAACCCCAAGATTCTCCTATTTATGGTTGGGATAATGAGTATGGTTATCGGCAAGTTCAAGTTAACAATTTTCTGGTGAGTAAATATATGATTACCAACGGAGAATTTAAAGAATTTGTCCATAATGGTGGCTACGAAAATCCCAGTTATTGGGATGAAGAAGCTTGGCAATGGAAAAATCACTATCAAGTCAAATATCCTAAATTTTGGCTGGTAGATGAGGGAGGAAATTATCAATATCGAGCCATGTTTGATGTTTTCGATTTACCTCTTGATTGGCCAGTAGAAGTGAACTATTATGAAGCGATCGCTTACTGTCGTTTTCAAGGTCAAGGAATACGTTTAATGACGGAAGCTGAGTGGAATTTAGTCACCTATGGCAGTCAAAAAAATCGATGTTATACCCTAGAAAACGATAAATTTGATGACTATAACCTCAATTTAAAATTCTGTTCTCCCACTCCCGTGGGAATGTTAAAAAATACGGGCAATAACTCAGAAATTTATGATTTACGCGGTAACGTCTGGGAATGGCTAGAAGATGATTTCAATCCCTTAACTGACTTTCAACCCCATTACCTCTATGCTGACAATTCCACTCCTTTCTTTAATAGTCAACATAAAATGATGTTAGGAGGAGCTTGGGTGACTAACGGCACAGAAATCCTACCCTACTATCGCAATTGGTTTCGCCGGAATTTTTATCAACACGCTGGTTTTAGAATCGCACAAAGTCTTTAGGTGGGGTGTGGGGTGTGGGGTG
>NZ_JADEXY010000031.1 GCF_015206885.1 Microcystis aeruginosa LEGE 91341
GGTGTGGGGTGTGGGGTTTTACCAGTTTTGAGGTGGCCAATTACCTAATTTTCACGGAAAAAGTGCCTAAATTTCCCCCCGATCACTGCCATATCCAGTACTTTTTGATTGACAAAAGGTCTAAAATTCTTACCCAACAAGGTTTTTAACTTTATTCAGCCAGCCCTATTTAACTTCTTAATTGCCCACTCCTCTACTCCCCACTGCCCTCGAAACACATCTTTAATCATACTCAGGAGAATTTTTGCCATGACTACCCACCTTAACCCAGATCACAGTGTTTTCGATGCGGAAGGAGTGAAAGTTTTTTATAACGGGTTTCTCGCTCTTGTGGACGTTCATATTAAAATTCCTGCGCGAAAAATCGTCGCCTTTATCGGCCCCTCCGGTTGCGGGAAAAGTACCCTCTTGCGCTGCTTTAACCGAATGAACGATCTGATCCCCGGTGCCAAGGTGGAGGGAAGATTACTCTACCGAAATCAGAATATTTACGATTCGCAGGTCAACGCCGTCAAGTTACGGCGACAGGTGGGGATGGTTTTCCAACGTCCGAACCCTTTTCCCAAGAGCATTTACGAGAATATCGCCTACGCGCCCCGAACCAACGGTTATCAGGGAAATCTTGAGGAATTGGTCGAGTCTTCCCTGCGGCAGGCGGCGATCTGGGAGGAAGTAAAGGACAAACTGAAAGAAAAAGGAACGGCACTATCGGGGGGACAGCAACAGCGCCTCTGTATTGCCCGTGCGATCGCTATGAAGCCAGATGTTTTATTGATGGATGAACCCTGTTCGGCTCTCGATCCCATTTCTACCCGTCAGGTGGAGGAATTGTGCCTACAACTGAAGGAAAGTTACACGATCATCACCGTCACCCACAATATGCAGCAGGCATCGCGGATCGCCGACTGGACGGCGTTTTTTAACACCGAAACCGATTCGTTCGGGAAACGCCGGGGGAAATTAGTCGAATTCAGCCCCACGGAAGTTATGTTCGGCAATCCGCAAACCGACGAGGCCCGGGAGTATATTACTGGGCGATTCGGGTAATTGAAACAGTAAAAAAGGCTGATAGTCTCTTTTTCAAAACCGTGCGCGGTTTGATCCCGAAACATCCCTTGGTATGAATATAAAAAACTGGATTTTCGCCATTTTGTTGGTTTTTGTCCCGATCTCGATCGCTGGTAATTTCCGCCATTGGGACGTGACGATCATTTTTCTGAGTGCTTGTCTGGCGATCGTTCCCCTGGCCGCTTACATGGGAAAGGCAACCGAGGAAATCGCCGTCGTGGTCGGACCCAATCTCGGCGGTTTACTGAATGCCACCTTCGGCAACGCTACCGAATTAATTCTCGCCTACGCCGCCTTGGAAGAGGGTTTGATCGAGGTGGTGAAAGCGACCATTACTGGTTCGATTATCGGGAATCTGCTGCTGGTAACGGGCGTATCGATGTTTTTCGGCGGATTACGCTATAAAGAACAGAAATTCCAGCCCGTGACCGCCCGTTTAAATTCCTCGTCGATGAATCTCGCCGTCGCCGCGATCCTCCTACCCACGACCGTTCAATACACCTCCGCCGCAATCCAGGAGATCGTCCTACAGCGTCTCTCGGTAGCGGTGGCGGCGGTATTAATTTTTGTGTATGGTCTGAGTCTGCTGTTTTCGATGAAGACCCACACCTATCTTTACGAAGTGGGGGTTGCCGATCTCGATCAAGAGTCGGGGGAAGCCGTAAGCGTAAAAAAGCCGAATCTCTGGCTGTGGGTGGGGATATTACTGCTCGTGACGCTCGGGGTGGCGATCGAATCGGAATTGTTAGTTAATACCCTAGAGGAAGCTACGAGCGAATTAGGATTAACAACCCTTTTCACGGGGGTGATCCTGCTGCCAATTATCGGCAACGCAGCCGAACACGCCACTGCGGTTAGGGTTGCCTTAAAAGACAAAATGGATCTGGCGGTTTCTGTCACCGTCGGTTCCAGTCTGCAAATCGCACTTTTTGTCGCACCTGTCCTCGTGATTGCGGGTTATTTCCTCGGTCAGCCCATGGCTCTCGATTTCGATCCGTTTGAATTGGTCGCCGTCGCCGTCGCAGTGTGGCTGACTAACTCGATCAGTAACGACGGTCGCTCGAACTGGCTAGAGGGTATATTACTGGTGGCGACCTACGCGGTGATCGCCCTCGCTTTCTTTTTCCATCCCGCACCGGGATAAGGCGATCGGTCGTGGGAAATACAGTTTCTCCATTGGGATGGGTAGTAAAATTCTCCCGTTGCCGATTAATTGATCGGTTTCCCCTGCCATGGTTAAGGTATAACGAACGAACCAGACGGCCATTTTAAGGAAAAAAACGATGATCGAGATTGCGATCGCGATATCCACCGGTGTAGCAGCATTCGTCGCCACCAACCTCGACGATATATTGATTCTGACGATTCTCTTCAGCCAAACGGGAAAACTCTTCCGTCGTCGCGATATCGTTATCGGTCAGTATATCGGCTTTATTCTGCTGGTTATTGCCAGTTTAGCGGGATTTTTCGGTTGTTTTCTCATCCCTAACCCATGGATTCGCTATCTAGGCCTCTTTCCTGTGATTCTCGGCATCTTTTCCCTTCTCAAAGAAGAGGAGGAGGAAGAGCCGGAGAATGTGGAAGTGGACCTGGAGGGTGCGAAAAATTCCCCCTTCGGCGTAGCTCAGGGTAAACCCTTCGGTGGTTGGTTTGACTCGCGCACCTATAGCGTGGCTGCCTTAACCGTCGCTAACGGCAGCGATAATATCGGCATTTATATTCCCCTGTTTGCCAGTAGTACCGTCACAAGTTTGATCGTTATCGTCAGCGTGTTTTTGATTCTGGTGGGGGTTTGGTGTGCAATCGCCTACGGGTTGACCAGTGTGCCGACCATCGCCACTATCCTAACCAGTCAGGGAAGTACCTTTGTTCCCTGTGTGCTGATCGGTTTAGGGATTTTTATCGTCAAAGAAAGTATTCCCCTCACGTTTTTGGCCTTAGCAATTAGTTATCTCTGGGCGATCGCAGGTCGCGGTCAGGAACTGGCAAAAAAATAAAGTACCATTTATTGCTAGGTCAGAATTATCCCATCCCAAGGGGTGATTCTGAGTGGGGGGTAGGGTTAGGAGATTTTAACTTACCGAGAACAACGATTTGATGCGTTGCATTCCAGACGTTTTTGACGTTCTGCTAAGATTATTTGTAAATTCGGTCGTCCGGTTAAGGTTAATCGCCAAGAAGCCCAAATTTCATAGATAATATCCACTAGAAACCCAATAACCGGCCATTTGGTAGCGGCATAAATCCAACCAATGCCTAAAATGTCATAGACTTGGCGAAACACTTCCACATTTTGGAGAATAGTACCATCGGCTAGTACGGCGTGGATTCGTCCCATGGCTGCCGCGAAGGAAATACCGCCATTTTCCTCTGGATTATAGTTTTCGTCGGCAATATCGACAAAAGCAACTAATCCTCTCCCAGCATCCCGTTTTTGCAGAAAATTGACCTCACGCAAGCAGAGGGGACATTCTCCATCGTAGAGGAGTTTAATTTTCCAAGAGGGCGATCGAGTAGAATTTTCTAAGGTATCAGCAGATGGAGTCGGTAAAGATGGCATGATCTTCTAGGGATTTTCTTTTCAGTGGTCGGTAATTAGTGAGGGGTTGAGAAGTAGGGGGCTCTCCCAGGTTTGGTGGGTAAAATGTATTCTAAGATACATTCCTCCTAGCGAGGGGGTGGAACGAACCACAAAGACACAAAGGACACAAAGATTGATCGATCATATTGTGAGTTAAACTTATCACACAGAACCTAGAAGAGCCAGTAGGGAGTGGGGAAGTGGGGAAATGGGGAGAATAAATAAAAAAAAATGGCTCTACCGAATCTGTCATGCAAAACTATTAACAACTCATGCTTGTAAAGCTTGTACAGCAAGGCTTTGAGTTTTTGTTAGATTGATATTTATCAACTTTAGAGCATTGCTGGACAGAGAGGGAGCTTGGGGAATTTTCTACAGCGTAAGTTCGGAAGAACCATAAAAATAATCTCCTGACTCCTGACTCCTGACTCCTGATGATTATTTTATGGCAATTCATCAGATTGGATGGCATCACTCTCTATTGGTTCTCGATCGTTGCGTTTTGAGAAACCCCAAGCAAAGAGGATAGCAATTAAACTAATCATAATCCATTCTGGCGGCACAAAATCGGGACTAATAACCCGCAACAGCAATCTTAAACCCACCAAACCGACGGTGACAAAACCAGCATCTTCTAGGTGGGTGTATTCCTCTAACCAGCGAATAAATAAACCCGCCATAAAGCGCAGGGTAACTACTCCGATCGTACCACCAAGCAGGATTAACCAAGTATCATCGGCCACGGCGATGGAGGTGGTGACACTATCGAGGGAAAAAGCTAAATCAGTAACGGCAATTAGGGGGATAGCTTGCCAGAGAGATTGAAACTTGAGACTATGATGGGTGTGGTCCTTGTCTTCAGGGGAGGCAAAGTAATTAAAGACTAACCAGAGCAAATATACTGCTCCCAAAAGTTCAAACTGCCAGTATTTAACCACCCAGGTGGCGGTAAGAATCAAGACCATACGGAGAATATAGGCGAAAACTAAGCCAATATTCAAGGCCTGACGTTGACGCTGATGATCTCCTAATCCCTGTGCTATGGAAGCGAGAGCAATGGCGTTATCTGCTGATAATACCGCTTCTAGGGCAATGAGAACCAACAGAATTAACGGGGTTTTTAGACTAAGGGTTAGAGATGAATCAAGGAGCGAGTCTAACATTGAGGCCGCAGGTAAAAATAAATGTAATCATGGCAATACTTCAGCTTAACGCTTTTACAACTTTCTTTTCTAGGGGAGATAACCGTCATCGGGGGGGGAGATATGAAGTCTTGTAACGAAATGATGCAGAGAACCCCGATGATGTCGGAAAGTATTGGATGAATATCTTTATGAGGAGATAATCAGCAATGCTTTCTGATACTCAAGTTTTGGTCGCTCTGGTAATTGCTTTAATCCCCGGGATTTTGGCTTTTCGTCTAGCGACGGAACTTTATAAGTAAAGTCGCTTTCAATAAACCCTGATCCCGTCTAACCTAGCTATAGGATAGACCGATTGGGGTTTTTTCGGTTATCGGTTATCAGTGATTGGGTGTAAATTGAAAGTAATTAGCCACTTTCTGACCGATTTTACTTGTACTCATAAATCTATGACCGCACGAACACGAAACCAAACCGACAAAAAAACACAAAAAAAGCCAAAAAGTGGCAATAAATCCCAAAAATGGCAAGTTATCGAGATTTGGCTGCGAATTATTGCCTATAGCGCCATTTCCATCACGGCGGTTTTTGCGATCGCTCGTTTGTTACCCTACCAACAGATGCAACAGGCAAAACTGGAAGAAGTGCGTTTGGCAGCCCAAGAAAAGGAGGAACGCGTCAATCAATTGCGCGGTCAATTTACTCGCAGCTTTGATCCTAGTCAAGCGCGGCAAGTCATGGGGGAACAAAGTCCCCGACGGGATCCCAATCAAAGACGCATTTTTTGGGTTTCTCAGTAGATTAGCTGCCCTTACATCTCAATTACTTGTTAAGACTCTAGAGGAGAGGGCCACAGAGTCGGGATAAAACTAATGACCACAGCGACACAATTCTTAAGCATTTCTGCCTTGACAAAAGAGGATTATTATGGGTGCAGCTGAATTTTGAAGAAATATCTATAGGACATTTTGGGCGCACGCAGTTCGATAAACTCACTGACCACGGTGCGCCCCTACCATTGGCACAATAATATTATTGTAGGGGCGAATTGCATTCGCCCTCTTTGAATAATGAGATGCACCCATTTTAAATGACTTGAGGGAATCAGATAGGGAATTTACAAGGGGATAAAAATTAAAATCTTTCTGATTTCAAGCTACCAACGACCGGCGCTAGTCACTGAAAACTCACATCTGATAACTGATAACTGATGACTGAAACCTGATAACTGATAACTGATAACTGATAACTGATAACTGAAATGACTCGATCCTATTTTGCTACTACCGCTAGGGGACTAGAAGAAATTGCCGCTAGGGAATTAGAATTCCTAGGGGCAAAAGAAGTGAAACCAGTATTCACTGGAGTCCATTTTCAGGGGGATATCTCCCTACTCTATCGAGTCAATCTTTGGTCAAGAATTATTTTTCGGGTTTTGGTTCCCATTGCCGAAATTCCCTGTGGGGATGGGAAGGAACTGTATGATGGCATTCAAGCCATTGATTGGCGCGATTATCTCAGCAGTGAGGAAACTTTAGCGGTACAATGTACGGGAACGAACGATCGCCTCAATCACACCCATTACACCGCTTTAAGCATCAAAAACGCTATTATCGACCAACAGCGTCAACAGGGCAATCCCCGTTCTTTTGTGGATACAGAAAACCCCGACCTGCAAATTAACGCTCATATCGAGAAAAATCGCTGTGTGCTTAGTTTAGATAGTTCTGGCCACAGTTTGCATCGTCGCGGGTATCATCGGGCCATGGGAGTCGCACCTCTGAAAGAAAGTCTCGCCGCTGCTTTGGTAGAATTATCGGCATGGCAGGATGATATGGCACTTTTAGACCCTTTTTGTGGTTCGGGAACCATTGTCATCGAAGCAACGTTAAAAGCTTTAAATATTGCCCCCGGTTTATCCCGTTCCCAGTTCGGATTTCAGAAATGGCCAGACTATCAACCGGATTTATGGCAATCTTTGCTTCAGGAAGCTAAAGAAAAACAAAAATTTCAACTAAATGCGCCAATTTATGCTAGTGATGCCGATTATGAGGTTTTGCATCAGGCCGAGGATAACGCCTATTTTTGTCAAGTGCAGGACTATATTAATTTTAGCTTGCAAAGCATCACCGACTTAGAACCGGCGAGCGATCGAGGGATTATTCTCTGTAATCCCCCTTACGGCAAAAGATTGGGCAATACCGAAGAATTAGGGGCCCTATATAAATCCTTCGGTGATGTCTTAAAACAGAGGTTTAAGGGTTGGACAGCCTATATTTTATCGGGAAACAAAGAACTGACTAAACAAATCGGTCTGCGTTCTTCCCGTCGCACTCCCTTGTATAACGGTTCTCTGCCCTGTACCCTCTTAAAATATGAGTTGTATTAAGCTAAGACGCATTTAAGCCGCTTATTCTTAGATTAGCGGTTCTCTTAGGTTTGGTGGGTAAAATGTATTCTAAGATACAGTCCTGTTGGCGAGGGAGTGGGAAGAACCACAAAGACACAAAAGACACAAAGATTGATCGCTCCTATATAAGTTAAACTTATCACACAAAGGGTTCCGCTTCCCAGTGCGCGAGGTCATTCTGTTATTCTGACTTCCCCTCCTGACTCCTGACTCGGAGACTCCTGACTCCTAACCCCACCAACAAACTTTTTCAGCAAACCCTGACTACATCAAAACCTTGAGACTGTCAAGGGCTAAATGAACATTTTGACGAACTGAGGCAGCAGAAGTGTGTAAATCCAGACGTTCAGCATCGGTCAAACGCACTTCCAGAATACTTTCCACACCCCGACAGCCTAGGCGACAGGGAACCCCCAGATAGACATCCTGTAAACCGTATTCACCCTTAAGATAGGCTGCCGCCGGCAGTAAACGGGATTGATTTCTCAATATCGTCTCGACCATGGTACAGGCAGAGGAAGCAGGGGCGTAATAAGCGCCGCCAGTTTGCAGTAATTTGACGATTTCAGCCCCACCGTTGCGAGTTCTCTCCACTAAACGGTTAATCGTCATCTCGTCCATTAATTCGGTAATCGGCACACCACTGACGGTACAGTAACGGGGTAAGGGCAACATTAAATCACCGTGACCACCCAAAACCATAGCATGAACGTCGGCGGTACTAACCCCCAATTCCATGGCGATAAAGGTTTGTAAACGGGAAGAATCGAGGACCCCTGCCATTCCCATCACTCTTTGGGGGGGTAAACCGGTCGCTTGCCAGACTAGATAGGTCATCACATCCAGGGGATTAGTGATGACAATAAAAATGGCTTCCGGAGAATACTGGAGGCATTTAGTGGCGGCCTCGACGACAATTTTGGCGTTAACATTCATGAGGTCATCGCGACTCATGCCCGGTTTTCTGGCTAATCCAGCCGTAATCACGACAATATCCGAGCCTGCCGTGTCTTCGTAGTTATTAGTGCCGATAATCTCGCTGTCGTGCAGTTCTATGCCCTGAGCTTCCATCAAATCTAGGGCAATACCCTGGGGTAAACCATTGACGATATCGAGGAGAACCACATCAGCGAGGTTTTTTTCGGCGATGCGTTGGGCCAGGGTGCGTCCGACGTTGCCGGCACCAATAACCGAGACTCGGGGCGATTGACAGGGGATGGGTGTATCGTAGAAGTCAACCATGGTTTATGGATGAGGCAATTCCTCATCAGGCGGGTTCCAGTTGTTCGAGCTTTAGCCACACACTGGGGGTGGGAACATAGAATTTAATCAAAGCATAATCATCTTTTATATCCAAGACTTCTGCTGTCGAGTCGAACATATAACTGGGTAAACGGCGATCGCTGGCCAGGGCCTCCAGGCTATTTTCTAGGTTTCCCGTCACCACGCGGACTAAAGCTCCTTTCTTAATTGTAGCTGCCATGTTTTTCTGGTTAAATTTGCTTGGGGGTTTCTCCCATAAATTGTTACATATTCGGGCAGACCTCTGACAAGAGCTTTTTTCAGTCATCACTGAACTGATGAGTGATACCAAAGGCCGAATCTAAAACCTAATTGGTTAGGCTAAAAGCTTTGATGTACTTAAGTGGCTGGTTATAATTAAATTAAAAATGGATTTTATAGCGTTTCCTAAGCTAGTGAGGTACACCTATTTTTCTTCCCCTTTGCCTTTTGCCTAAAACCCATAACTTTTGTACCTCAGCAGACTGAAAAACGCTATAAATTACGAACACCCTAGCAGTTATCCTAATAGTGAAGGAGGAAGTTTTCCTTTGGGGGAGTCAGAAACCGATCGCCGGTCAAGGAAAAACCCGATAATTCAACCTATTCCCTCGGATCAAAATCTGGCAGCGTCCCCAGCTTGCGAATGGTGACTTTAACATCCATAGACAAAAAGTCATCGGCATCGCCAAACCAAGAACCAGAAAGAGGTATGATTTGACCGGGATGACGAGCGATCGCCACTCGAATTAAATCAAAGCCGGCGGTAATTTGATTAGTCGGATCATAATTACGCCAACCGGCCCCCGGTAGATAAACCTGTAACCAAGCATGGGTAGCGCCAGAGCCAGTCATTCCCACTTCACCACCGTCGAGGGCAGCATCGTAGAGATAGCCACTGACAAAACGACAGGCTAAACCCAATCTTCGCAAAGCTTCGATCATCAACCAAGCATAATCGCGACAAGTTCCCGACTTTAGCCGCAGGGTTTCTCCGGGGGATTGAGTTCCTTCACTCTCCCGGGATTGGTAAGTAAAATTATCTTTGATAGCGGCCATCATTCTTGCCATGGCATCGAGGGTATTATCTTGGTCCCCCGCTACAAAACTTTTGGCCCAAGCTGCCAAGCTGCCGTCGGCATCCTCAGCGTGGGGACGCATAAACACCACTAGATCTAACCATTCATCGGGGGTATATTGGACAGGAATTTCGATCGCCCGTTGAGCGAGGGGAAAATCAGCGATCGCTTTTAAGCCAAAATGTTCCGCCCGTAATCGACAGGTAACGATTAATTCTGACGCTGGTTCAGCAAATTCAAGCTCTACCACATTGTTAGATAGAGTATCCATAGTCCAGCGCGTTTTGGCGGCAATATTCGCTTCTACAGAATAACTGATAATTCTTTCGCCGTGACCGGCACTAGGCAAAAAAATCGCCCGATGTTCCCCAAAAGTTACCGGTTGACGATAATGATAGGTGGTGATGTGTTCCAAGTCGTAGATGACACTCATCCTGATTATCCTTAATAAAGTAGCTGGTTATAATTAAATTGCTTGTTGAGACGAGGCAAGAGGCAAAAGGCAAAAGCAAAGGGATTGGGGGAGATTCGACTAATCTAAAGAATAAGGGGTTTAAATACGTCTTAGCTTATGTGGGCTAAACTATACTCAATCCATCAGCCGATTTTTTTCTCTCCTCATGACCTCTGACCCGTTCCTCGATCGAGCTTGGAATACCGAAGACCTAGAACAAGCGCTTCGAGGTGTCGGCACTATTCAAGAAGAACTCAACTATAATCAGGCACGCAATTCTCTGGGCAAACTTGTTGAGCGTCTCGATCTTACCTCGATCGAGAAAATTGGTCTAGAAGCGGAGATCGATCGCCTAGTGGCCCTGCTGGAAAAACTCGATCGATCCCTGATTCAAATTGCCGCTTTTGGCCTGGTGGGCCGGGGAAAATCCTCGATTTTAAATGCTCTGGTCGGTCAAGAAATCTTTACGACCGGTCCTCTACACGGAGTTACCCGCACCATTAAAGGGGTAAATTGGCAGTTAAGCAGCGATGATACTTTCCCTAATCTAGCGCGTCTGACCCTGAACGGCCAGGGTAATGCTCAGGTGCAATTGCTTGATACTCCCGGTATTGATGAGGTAGATGGGCAAACGAGGGAAATTCTCGCCTGTCAGGTGGCGCAGCAGGTGGATTTAATCCTTTTTATCATCTCTGGTGATATGACCAAAGTGGAATTTTCCGCCCTGGCCAAGTTGCGGGAAGCGGGAAAACCGATGATTTTGGTCTTTAATAAAATCGATCAGTATCCAGAAGTCGATCGCCTCGCTATCTATGAGAAAATCGCCTCAGAACGGGTGAAAGAATTACTCTCCCCCGATGAGATTGTTATGGTGGCGGCCTCTCCCCTCTTGACGGAGACCGTCAAGGCTCAGGATGGGCGGATAAAAACGCAACGATTTCGAGGAAAACCCCAGATAGAAGCTCTGAAACTCAAAATTTTAGAAATTCTAGAGCGAGAGGGTAAATCACTGGTAGCACTCAATTCTATGCTGTATGCGGACGAGGTAAACGAGCAAATTGTCGCCCGCAAAATGGCTATCCGTGATCGCGGTGCTAATCAATTGATTCAAAAAGCAGTGATGATCAAAGCATCGGCGATCGCTCTTAATCCAGTGACGGTGTTGGATTTGTTTACGGGAGCAGTTATCGATCTAGCCATGATTCTCGCTCTTTCTCGCTTATACGGCATCGATTTAACTCGTCAGGGGGCGATCGCTCTTTTACAAAAAATTGCCCTCAATATGGGGGGTATTAGTGCCAGCGAATTTTTAGCGGTTTTGGGCTTAAGTTCCCTCAAAGGACTGCTTGGCCTCTCGATTCCTGCCACTGGCGGCATTTCTCTTCTTCCCTATACTTCGATCGCCCTGACTCAAGCGGGGGTTGCCGGTGTATCCTGTTATGCGATCGGCCAAGTGACGAAAACCTATCTCGCTAATGGGGCCACCTGGGGACCCGATGGCCCCAAGGCAGTGGTAGCCAGTATTCTCGATTCCCTCGACGAAACCTCGATTCTCAACCGGATTAAGCGGGAATTAGGCTCAAAATTGGGGGTGGGGGTTAGGAGAAGTGGAAATTATGAATTATGAATTATGAATTAGGAAGTGGGGAAGTGGGGAAGTGGGAAGTGGGGAAATTTCAACTAAAACCCTAAAACCCTAAAACCCTGACACCCCAACACCCTATCTCCTATCTCCTGACGACCGACTCCTAACAGTTGATCACTGATCACTGACTCGATCAATCCAAGAAATGCTTACTATGGACAATCGCCGCTATAATAACTACCACCCCTTGAATTTGATAGATCAGACGGTAGGCATAGGCAGACTTTTCTCGGATGGTATCATCGCTAAATTCGGCGCATTTTTTCGCTTCTAGGGGACAATTTTCTAAAGAATAGCTTATATCAAGAATTCGACGCACGACGGCCGCCGCGTAGGACGGGGAATCTCGACTAATATAAGATGCGATCGCATCCACGTCTTCAATTGCTTTGGGCGACCAGACAAGGCGATAATTCACTCGATCAGCCATTTGTTTAAAAGACCCTCAACTTCTTCTTGGGGGATTGTATTCTCTAGAGAAGCAGCGCTCAAACTTTGACGCACCTTCTCCAGAACGTATAAATGATACTGAATATCTTCAATTGAACAATCATCCGGTAATTGATTCAAGAGGGATTCCACTTTTTGTCTAATGCTATTCATACAAGTTTGACCGAAGTTTTTAAGGAAAAGTATAAATTTAAATTATCTATCAACTATCATCTATAGCAGTTATCTTAATAGTGAGGTACGAAGTATCTGGTTTTAGGGAACAGGGAACGGTTAACAGTAGCCAGTCGGCAAGAGATAATGCCAAATTTCTTTGTACTTCATCTTTAAGAGAAACGCTATATCATAGATAGAAAATTAATAGTCACGCATCCTATCTTATGCCATAGTCCCCGGAAAAGCGAGAAAAAGTTAAGAATAGGTAAGGTGATTATCTAGCTTTTGTAACATTGGAGCGGGCATTCTGTTAAGAATACTTAATAATTCTCCTATCTGCTCAATCCCCGCAACTTTTAGGGATTATTGACCAATAACCATCTAGCGGCCACAATATCCCCCCCCCCAATCGCAGGAATTTTTTGTTACATTAGTTTACAGTTCCCTCAACGCCCCAGTGGGTTATTAATTTTAATGTCTTCTTCGGTTCCTTCGTCGGATTTTATACCCTTAATCGGTCAAGAAACAGAAATCTTTAACTGGGCAAAATCCCATTATCGTAATCATACCTTTGCCAAAGATGAAAAAGTAGCCACGCGCCCCGGACTGTTATACTTTGTCGAATCTGGGGCGATTCGTATTGTTGGTAAAGCACAAGTTAACGTTATCGACCAAAAATTCCCTCGTCAACCACCTATTGCCGATAGTGAGGAAGTATTTCTCGGTTTTGTGGGTGCAGGTCAACCTTTTGAGATT
Source organism: Microcystis aeruginosa LEGE 91341 (assembly GCF_015206885.1). Classification (GTDB taxonomy): domain Bacteria; phylum Cyanobacteriota; class Cyanobacteriia; order Cyanobacteriales; family Microcystaceae; genus Microcystis; species Microcystis aeruginosa_H. Next base: position 13,023 of record NZ_JADEXY010000031.1, read on the forward strand.
GTTTCTCAATTTCCCTTTCAATTACAAGCCCAAGCTCATCTAGACGGAACCGAGTTAGTCTGGTTATACTGGGAAGACCTAGAACAATGGCCGCAATTGCGATCGGCTGTTATGGAAACTTTTCGCCATCAATACCAGCGTAAGTTATTTTGGTTGAGTATTCTCGGTCAAAAACGTTCCCTCGATCGATTAATGGGGTTCTTGGTTTTATTATTGGAAGAATACGGTCAACCCTGTGTAGAAGGCTATTATCTTCCCTATCCCCTAACTCACGCTCAAATTGCCAGCGCCATCGGCACTACCAGAGTAACAGTAACAAGATTAATCGGTAAATTGCGACAACAAAATTCGATCTTTTTTAAGCAGGATAATCTTATCGGATTGCCCAGTTTATTCTTGAGTCAGAATTAATTTTTCTGCGGTGTTGCTGACTCAAGCTATGAATGCTAACTGTGCATCCCATCCAAAAGTTAGTTTGGCTCCAAGTTTTAAAAACCCCACACAACAAGATTCCTATCACAAATCAGCAACGCCAGAAATCTATTATGACCGCACAAACCCCACCATCGCTCTCCGTTCTCTACGAGGAAGATTTTGTTTTCTGGACAGAAAAAACCGCCGAACTTTTAAAGCGAAAAGACTTTGACGGAGTGGACTGGGAAAATCTGATCGAGGAAGTAGAGTGCATGGGAAAAAGCGAGCGCCAAGCTGTCGAAAGTTTATTAACTCAACTATTAATTCATCTTTTAAAACTGAGTTATTGGACAACGGAAAGAGAACGAAATGCGCGTCATTGGCTAGGAGAGATAGCCACTTTTCGAGTGCAACTGAAAAAAAAGATCAAAACTCCAACGCTGAAAAATCATGCCATCAATTCCTTTGGGGAGGCCTATTCAGACGCAAGACAAACCCTAATTGATGGGAGAATTGTCGATAAAAATACAATTCCCCTAGAGTCTATATTCACTCTCGAACAAGTATTAGATGGAGATTGGTTCCCCATCGATATCGCACCTTTTCTTACGGAAAGTTGAGAGCCACTGATACTTAAATAGTTAGATGTTAAAAACTGTCACCCCCCCCTTATTAAGGGGGGATTAAGGGGGGATCAAGGGGGGATTTATCTTAAATTTAATTATAACCAGCGACTTAGTTCGAGGTTATCTCAAAATAATCTGGAGGATGAGCTTTTCCCTCATGTCTGATGTTTATCTAATTGGTGGCCCCAATGGTTCCGGGAAAACCACCGTCGCTAAAAAAATTTTACCTAACTTTTTAGGCGTTATCGACTACGTTAACGCCGATGAGATTGCCGCCGGACTCTCACCTTTTAATCCTGAGTCGGTTGCTATCCAAGCAGGACGGTTGATGTTAGAAAGGTTGGTAACACTGAAGTGCCAAGGAATAGATTTTGCCTTTGAAAGCACCCTGGCATCCCGACATTTTGCCCGTTTTTTGAGAGACTGTCGCAGTTCTGGCTATAGACTCAATCTTATTTATTTTTGGCTACAAAGTCCAGAATTAGCTTTAGAGAGAGTTCACAGAAGGGTAGCCAGTGGCGGTCATAATATTCCTGAAGATGTGGTTCGTCGTCGTTATGAGCGGGGACGCATTAATCTCATGCAGTTGTATTTACCTTTGTGCGATACTTGGGTTATCTATGATAATTCTGGGGATGAACCGCACTTAGTTGCTGCGTTAGGATTTAATCAACCTCCTATTATTTATAACCCAGACACCTTCCGAATCATTACCAGAAACCAAAATGACTGAACCCACCTTAACGGAACTGCATCAGAAAATCGATACAGGTGTTAAAGTCGCAATCGCAGAAGCAATTGAGAGACACCGCCTCTTAGGAGAATCTATCAGCATTTTCAAAGATGGCCAAATCGTCACCTTAACAGCCGCGCAAATTCCGCCAAAACCTGCCAAAAAAACGGAAGTGTAAAAAATTGGTTGACTGTCTCAAATTTCACTATTCGCAGTAATTCTATCAAGACTAGAAACGAAAAATAAGCAATTTAGAAGGTTTAAGGCGGGATTACCCGGATGCTAATCTTAGTTTTAACGGAAGATTACGCTGTAGCTAATCCAATCTACTCAACTATATTTTTCGAGGTTCCCAAAGATTTTCAGTCGTGATACAATATTAGGCCGATGTCTATTACAGCGTTTCTCATAAAGATGAAGTGTAACCTGATTCGATATCGACGACCGACTCCTGACTACCTAAAATGAAAACTTCGTACCTCACCATTAAGATAACTGATATAAGTGCGAATCGAGTGGTTAAGTTCTCGATTATTTTTTTCTTATCTGCTATTTTTGCTAGTCTTAGTTCACAATTTTTGCTTCTTGCTTCTAGTTCACAAGCAATTGCTCAAACAAGTAATTTAAGCAACCAATCTTCTCCTACTTCCAATGAATTATTAAATGGAATAATTATTGCAATTGTTTCTGGAATAATTGGATTTCTTGCCAATTTTATTATTGAACGACTCAAGAAAAAAAGTGAACCAAGAAAGCAAATTTCTTATAGCAAGCTTGTCAAAAGCGGAATTATTGGCAATATTGAAAAAGATATCGAGAATAAAATTGGTATCTTGTACAATGGAAAGCCAGCACAAAATATGTTTTATGCACTTTTTGATATTGAGAATACAGGTAATCAACAAATTAAAAATCAAGAAATAAGATTTGAATTCACAAATATCGATGAAGTCTTAGATGTATTTTACTGTCCCCAAAAAATAGAACCTGAAATGGAGCTTAAAGAACTTACCGAAACCAGTCTTGGCAAGCATGAGAAAAAGTTTAGAATAGGTGTTATTAAACCACAAGAAAAACTAGGATTTAGATTTATTGTACAAGGACTGAAAAGTCAAGCTCTGGACTTCAAGCACCACACTAAAAATGATGATGATGTACGTTTTATCAAAATTGAAGAAAAAAAAGTTGCAGACGACATTGAACAGGTAAGAGTTTTCTTGACGAATTGTCTTTTTGCTTTTGTGTTGCTACCTTTGATAAGAACAAGTTTTTCTTCTATCTCCATTATTGATATTTTTATATCTCCCTTGCTATCATTAGCCAGTTTGTCAATTTTTGTTTTTTTAATACTTCCACGTCTTGAGGCATTTATAAAATCCGTTATTAATCTAGTATCAGCAACATCAAATAAACAGTCCGATGTACTATGCGGGGATATAGGAATGTTAGTTACTGGAGGTTCTGTAAACGTTGAAAAGCTTGCATTATCATCCGATGAAAATGAAGTAATATAACTGTCGGTTTTAACGGTGGATTACGCTGACGCTAATCCACCCTACTGTAGGATAATTGTCTTCTAGCTTCGTAGAGGATGACAGCAGTAGCGATCGCAACATTTAAAGATTCTACACCACCAAAGAGGGGAATTTTCACCGTTTCATCGGCTAAAGTCGCTAATTGGGGTGATAAACCGGCCCCTTCATTGCCTAATAATATTAAAGTCGGACGGGTAAAATCAATCTCCCAGTGGTTTTTGGTGGCTGTGGGTAAAGTCGCGATCGCTTTTACCCCCTGTGCTTGATATTTTTTCACTAAAGCCGATAAATCCGATTCTACCACTAGGGGCGATCGAAACCACTCCCCGGCGGAACTGCGGATCACTTTCGGGTTATCGATTTCGACGCTATCGAGACTTAACCAGATACCCTGTACTTCCGTAGCCACAGCAGTGCGGATAATAGTGCCGAGATTACCCGGATCCTGCAATCTTTCCAAAACTAAGCCGAATTGTAGCGGATTTTGGGGGGTTGGATGAAGGTGATCACGGGAAATAGTGGCAATCACACCATCGGGATTAACCGTTGTTGCTAGGGAAGCGAGGACTTCCGGGGAAACTATCTCGACTCGTTTCGCTTGATTTTGAAACTTCTCCGCTAATTCTGCCTGTCTTTGCTGCCACTTTTCAGTATAACAAACCGTTTCTAGGGAACAATTCACCGCTAAAGCTGTCTCTAGTAAGTGGGTTCCCTCAATTAAGGACAAATTCTGCTCCTGTCGCTCTCTAGTGCGGTGTAGCTTGCGAATTTGCTTGATTAAAGGGTTTTGAACACTGCTAATCATAGCCAATCGGATTTTTTACCCCGCTAGGGCTGCCCTAAATAACTACGTTTTGAGGGAGATAATGCGGAACTCGGGACTTGAACCCGAAAGTCTTTGCAGACACTAGAACCTGAATCTAGCGCGTCTACCAATTCCGCCAGTTCCGCATTTTTCTTTCACAATCTCCCATCATACTATCGGACAATCCATAAGTCAAGATAGTTGAGATAATTAAGACAAAAATCGTTTTTCGACGTAGAATCACCGATAATTCGTTCAAAAATCTGATAAAATGCAGTCTAATTTTACCGAAGCTTTCCTTAGCCAAGACTACCAACTAAGATAAATGAATGATCCTATGACTATCGATATCGAGCATCCCTATTTAGAAATTCAAGGTCGTCACTCTCTCAAGGGTGAAGTTAAGATCAGTGGTGCCAAAAATGCCGCTCTAGCGATTATGGCGGGTGCTTTACTCTGCTCCGACGAGTGCCAGATTAGTAATGTACCTGCTCTAGCCGATATCGAGCGGATGAGTCAAATTCTCTCGGCTTTGGGCGTGCAAGTCCGTCACACCGGAGATAGACTTGAGATTGATGGCAGAGACCTGCAACAAGCTCAAGCACCCTACGATCTCGTCTCCCAGTTGCGAGCCAGTTTTTTTGCCATTGGACCGATTTTAGCCCGTTTAGGAGAGGCAAAAGTTCCCCTCCCCGGTGGCTGTGCCATTGGGGCCAGACCAGTGGATCTGCACGTTAGAGGTCTACAGTCAATGGGTGCAGATGTATTAATTGATGGCGGCATGGTACACGCCCGCGTTAAAGGTAATGGTCGTCTGAAAGGGGCGAATATTTATCTGGATTATCCCAGTGTGGGAGCGACGGAAACCCTAATGATGGCGGCGACTTTAGCGTTCGGGGAAACCATTCTCGGTAATGCGGCCCAGGAGCCAGAGGTGATTGATTTGGCCAATTTTTGTGTTTCCATGGGGGCAAAAATTCGCGGTGCCGGGACCAATACAATTGTCATTGAGGGAGTTTCCCGTCTGCACAGTACCGATTACAATATCATTCCCGATCGCATTGAAGCCGGGACTTTGCTGATAGCTGGGGCGATTACCCGCTCGGAAATTAGTCTTTATCCCGTGATTCCCAGCCATTTAGCTTCTGTAATTGCCAAACTGCACGAAATCGGTCCGCAAGTGGTGGAAGATGGTCCCAATCGTCTCCGGATTATCCCTAGAGACTTAAAAGCCACCGATATCGAAACCCTACCCTATCCCGGTTTTCCCACGGATATGCAGGCCCAATTTATGGCTCTATTAACTTTAGCCGAGGGCGGTAGCGTGGTTAATGAGACGGTTTTTGAAAATCGTCTGCGTCATGTGGCCGAATTAAAGCGTCTGGGAGCAGATATCAAGGTCAAAGGAAATGTGGCTTTAGTGCGCGGTGTGCCTTTCCTCTCCGGGGCGCCGGTGATGGCCACGGATCTACGCGCTTCGGCAGCTTTGGTGGTAGCAGCATTGGCAGCCCAGGGGACTACTATTGTGCAGGGACTCCATCACCTCGATCGAGGTTACGATAATTTAGAGGGTAAATTAAGAGCATTAGGGGCAAATTTACGCCGGGTTGATCCTTTAGCCTTAGAATTGGCTACCCTGTCCCCATCTTAATAGGATGATTAGTTATCGCTGTTCTATCGGTGTTGAGTGGATTCTCGTGAGCAACAATATAGGACAGCGTTAATCGTGCTTGGCTGTTCTATATTGACGGAACCCTTCATCAGCGATCGCATTTACCAAATCTTAGCCATTACTAACACAAACGCCGGCAATTCTGGATCACCACTAATGGTTTCAGGAGCATTTAAAATCTCTGGTTCTTGATGGGGACGATAAATATAGACTTGGCGATTTTGGCGATCAATTAACCAACCCAATAAAGTACCATTGGCAATATATTCCTCCATCTTTTTCCGCAGACTGGATACTGTATCACTAGCAGAACCTAATTCAATGACAAAATCGGGACAAATGGGGGCAAAAGAGGCTTTTTGTTTTTCTGTTAAAGCATTCCAGCGTTCTAATTTAATCCAAGCGGCATCCGGTGAACGAGTCGCACCATTGGGCAGCGTAAAACCCGCACTAGAATCAAACCCAAGCCCCGTTCCATCTAGTTCTGACCAGTTCCCCAGTTGCAGAGCTATATTAAAATTGCGATTACCCGTATCTGAAAAAGCAGGGGGCATAACGATCACTTCTCCACTGGCACTGCGTTCAATGCGTAAATCTCGATTGGCTAAACAAAATTCATAAAACTGCTCCTCCGTCATCGGCATAATCCAAGGAAGATCAATCATCAAAGGAGCCGAGGTCGCTTGTACAAGTAGTGTCGTCATCGTTTACCCCTACTCAAGAATTAGATGAATTAACAACTGAATGCCCTTCAATCTTAACTTAGCTCTTGTTAACGGCATTATTGACTACTAAAAGATAGAAGGCGATCGCTCTTAACTTTGCTAAAGAAGCCTGACGAAGAGGAATGTAAATATTTATAAAAATGTAGCTTAAAATACAGTTTTTATGAGGAGTATGTGATTTTTTGGTTGTCCGTCTTTTCAGAAAAAGAAACCACAAAAGTCTCCTAATACCATCAATAAAATCTGACAATTTCCCTTCATTAATTGGAGTGGTTTTTATCAGTTGTCATACTAAATCCGTTGAGTAACGCACAGAAAACGGGTTTCTCCGAGAAACCCGTTTTCTATTAATGCTGGGGGATAGTTTTTCCTAGCTTAGGGGGATTGAAAGTTTAATTTTCCCTGAATCTTTGTAACAGTTCTGAGCGAGATAAATTAGCCAGAGAAAGAAGTAACCTGGTGCGTTCCGAGAGGGGAAGTTGGGCAATCTGTTCCACCAGACCAGATAATTCTGCATCTAGGCTGCCAAACCGTCCTTCTAGAAGACTGGTTATCAGCGATAGTTGTCCTTCTAAACTACCTCGTTGTATCCCCTCTTGTATCCCTTGTTGTATCCCTTCTTGCATCCCCTCTTCTTTCCACTCTTCTCGTTGCTTTAGATAAGCTGGTGATAAGTTCATGATGTCCTCCTGTTCTTCGGTACTTAAATTATCTCTCAATTCTAAATTCTTGCGCCAGTTGGCCAGAATTTCCAGTAAATTCTCTTGGAAAGGATTACCTTCAGGCAATTGCACTAATTCTTCTACTGCTCGTTTTTGAGTTCCTCCTTTCCCTAGCACCCTCAACCATAAAGTCTCCTCATTGACTGGTAATTGATGGATGGCAACGATTCCTGTTTTGAATAGACTAGGGGAAAAATAAACTCCTTTTCCCCACTCCTCTTTCATCCCCTCTTCCGGTAGGAATGAAGGGGGGATTCCCACGACTTCTTCAATCATTCTCGCTGAAAAAGTAGGCGTTAAAATCCAGAGAACTGGTAGTTCAGCTTCTGTTAGAGTTTTGCTTGTCCTTTTCGCCTTCCTTAAGACTTCGCCATGAACCGCATATAACTTGGAGATGCAACTGCGAATCTCTACCTCGGAGGGGGGGTTACGGAAGGGTTCAAATAAGCAGCAAGTCGCCGCCATTTTAGCGAGTAACCCCAAGGGTAATTCCGTCCTTGATGCTGTGGCTGGTTCAAACCAGACATCGATTTCTTGAACCTCACTTTTTACTTTCTTACTTTTTCTAATCGTTCCTAGAGGTGTTAGTAATTCCTCCAGATATTCCTTGGCAAATTGGTCGTGAATTTGGCGAGTCATTGCAGTGGATAATTAAGCCGAGAAAGTGCATTAACAATCTTGTTAGATCATAGCAAGTTTTGAGAATTTATCGGCTCTCTTATTCTTTGTGTAACAAGTTTAACTTAAGTAGCTGGTTATAATTAAATTAAAAACGGATTTTAGGTTCGATCCCCCCTTAATCCCCCCTTGATAAGGGGGGTGTCGATCCCCCCTTAATCCCCCCTTGATAAGGGGGGTGTCTGATAACTTTTTCGGTCTTTGTGTCCTTTGTGTCTCTGTGGTTCTTCACACTCATTGCTTAAAGGCCCCTTCAAGTTCCCAGAGCCTAGTCACCAATATTCCGAAAGTGACAGAAAAGGGATAATCTTCCACTCAATTGCCCAAAAAAAAGGCTAGAATCGAAACATAGTATCGATCGCTAGAGATTTTTGATGAATTACAAAAAATTTTGCTTGGCTTTTTTGCTGTCCCTTATCCTCATCAACACTGGATTAGTTATGCCTAGTTACGCAGACGCAAGAGAATTGAGAACAATTACCGTGACGGGAGAAGGAATAGAAAATATCCCCACTTCTCAAGCAATAGTGCGCTTAGGGGTAGAAGTTCAAGGCAAAGAAGCGGGAAAAGTGCAGCGGGAAACCGCCACTCGTAGCGATGCGGTGGTTAAATTTCTTCGTTCCCGTCAAGTGGAAAAATTGGAAACCACCGGCATTAGTTTACAGCCCAATTACGACTTCAGCAACAATCAAAGACGTTTAATCGGTTATGTCGGGGCTAATTTGATTAGTTTTCAGATTGATATAGCCCAAGCGGGGAGTTTAATCGATGAAGCGGTGAAAGTCGGGGCAACACGCATCGATGGGGTAAGTTTTACTGCTGGAGAATCAGCGATCGCAGCTGCCCAAAGAACCGCTCTCATCAAAGCCACGGAACAAGCTAGAGAACAGGCCACAATCGTGTTACAGGCCCTTGGTTTATTGCCGAAAGAAACGGTTTCTATCCAAGTGGGTAATACCAGTAATCCCGTGCCAATAGCCCGCTCAGAAGCGGTTTTTCGGAGTGCCGATGCTGCCAGTAGCCCGGTTATCGGAGGGGAACAAACCCTGCGGGCTGCTGTCACCCTCGAAATTAGCTATTAAGATCTGTAGCTAGGACAATTAACTACACATATCTAAACACCTCTTGCCTCTTGCCTCATCAAACTTTCGCCCTCATCCGTGAATTATCCCAACTTTTTACCCACTGTTAGGGAGGGATTGAGTGAAGATACCTCCCTTGCTCTCCTCGAAAATATCCAACAAATTGCCATCGATAGCCCCATCTATCCTCGATCGATTCTAACTACCTATAGTCAACAAGGGCAAGGTCAACCGCCTTTTCTCCTCCTGCACGGTTTTGATAGTTCCCTGCTGGAATTTCGGCGTTTACTACCTTTACTCGCCCAAAATAGGGAAACTTGGGCGATAGATCTGCTCGGCTTCGGTTTTACTGAGCGATACCCAGATTTACAAGTATCTCCGAAAACTATTAAAAGCCATCTTTACCATTTCTGGCAAACTGCGATCGCCCAACCGATAATTTTAGTCGGTGCTTCCATGGGGGGTGCAGTGGCCCTAGATTTTGCCCTCTCCTACCCGGAAATAGTGGCGAAATTAGTCCTGATTGACAGTGCAGGACTAGCTAACCCCCCGGTTTTGGGTAAATTGATGTTTTCTCCCCTCGATAAGTGGGCAACTAATTTTTTAGCCAATCCCCGCGTGCGTCAAAATATCAGTCGTACTGCCTATTTTGATGCAACTTTAGCCACTGTTGATGCTTGCACCTGTGCCAATCTGCACCTGAATTGTCCCCACTGGAGTGAGGCTTTAATCTCCTTTACCAAAAGTGGCGGTTATGGGGCATTTTTGCCGAAATTAAGCCAAATAAACCGAGAAACTCTGATTATTTGGGGAGAAAACGATCAAATTTTAGGCACAAAAGACGCGGAGAAATTTCAGCAGGCCTTACCTAATAATCAACTGGTTTGGATTCCTCGCTGTGGTCATGTTCCCCACCTCGAAAAACCGGAACTGACCGCGGCCGCGATAGTTAAATTTGCGAACTAAAAACTTATAATGAGATTATTGGACCCTATAGTGCCAACTTTTATGAAATTTTTGCCGATCGCTCTTGCTACATTCAGCCTTCTGAGTTTATCTGTCAATATTCCCGCTACCGTAGCCACACAACAGCTTTTTTGTCGAGGCCGCATGAATAACGGTTGGTCCTATTCAGCAGAATTTATCAATGGACGTTTTGAGCGCATTCGCTGGAAGCGTTCCGGTCAACCTCCCCAAGTTTCTAGCCTTAGTTTTAAAAATACCAACAACAAAGGACAGCCGATTTATCGCGGCAGTTTATTCGCCGCAGTCACTGTCACTCTGATAGACTTATCCAAAGGAGATGTCCGTCCCGGTTCGCAAATTTCCGTGGGAGTGGAAGAATGGGGTTGGTCGCGGGGAAAATGCGGTCTTAACAGATGAACAACTTCGGTGACAAGGTAAGTTTTATTTGGAGTATCGCGGATTTGATCCGCGATACCTTTAAGCGCGGCAAATATCAAGATGTCATCTTGCCTTTCACCGTGCTGCGTCGCCTCGACTGCGTGTTAGAACCAACCAAAGAGGAGGTCTTAGCAGCCTACCACCAGTACAAAGACAAGCTCGACAATCTCGATCCTCTCCTCTGCAAAAAATCAGGATTTGCCTTCTATAACAGTTGTCCCTACGACTTCGAGAAGCTCCTCGACGATCCCAAACAGCTGGCCGCTAACCTCAAGCTCTACATCAACAGTTTTAGCGGCAATATGCGCGAGGTATTAGAGAAGTTCGACTTTGCCAACACCATCGACAAGCTGGAACAATCAGACCTGCTCTTTCTCGTCACCGAGCGGTTTAAGAACATCGATTTGCACCCCGATAAGGTTTCTAACCTAGAGATGGGATACATCTTTGAGGAACTCATCCGCAAGTTTAACGAAGCTCTCGATGAGAATCCGGGGGAACACTTCACACCCCGGGAAGTGATTCAGTTAATGGTTAACCTCATCTTCTCCCCGGACAAAACACAGTTAAGCCAAGAATACATTACCCGCAGCGTTTACGATCCCTGCTGCGGTTCCGGGGGAATGCTGACCATTGCCAAGGAGCGGATTCTGGAACTCAACCCCAAGGCCCAGGTGTTTCTCTTTGGCCAGGAAGTCAACCCGGAGACTTTTGCCATGTGTAAATCGGACCTCTACATGAAAAGTGTGGACGGCAAAGACGCTGAAAATATCAAGTTTGGCAGCACCCTCTCCCAGGACCAGCACAGCGACAAAACCTTTGACTATCTCCTGGCCAATCCACCCTACGGCAAGGACTGGAAGCGAGATAAGGACGCGGTGGAGACAGAGGCACAAAAAGCAGGCAGCCGATTTTCAGCAGGAACACCCCGTATCAGTGACGGACAACTTCTTTTTCTACAGCAGATGATTGCACGCATGAAGTCGGAGACCCAGGGAGGCAGCCGCGTGGCGATTGTTATGAACGGTTCGCCATTGTTTACCGGAGATGCCGGAAGTGGGGAGAGCGAGATCCGGCGCTGGATTTTGGAAAATGACTGGCTCGAAGCCATCATCGCTCTGCCGAATGACCTATTTTATAACACCGGCATTGCCACATATATCTGGGTATTGACCAACCACAAGGCTGCCGAGAGGAAAGGAAAGGTGCAGCTAATTAATGCTTCCGAATTTTGGCTGCCGATGCGGAAGAGTCTTGGCAGCAAGCGCCGGGAGATTAGTTCCGAGCATATTCGGGAGATAACTGAAATTTTCCAGAGTTTTCAACCCTCAGAGGTCAGTAAAATTTTTGATAGGGAAGATTTCGGCTACCGCAAGATTACCGTAGAGCGTCCCTTGCGGCTCAATTTTCAGGCATCACCGGAGCGGATTGAGCGATTGAAAGAGCAGAGCGCGTTTGCTAATCTGGCAGTAAGCAAGAAGAAAAGTGCTGAAATGAAGGGGATCGAGGAACAGGCCGGCAAGGAACAACAAAAGCTGATTTTAGCCATGCTTAATAGTTTTCCCGATACTTTATATCATGATCGAGGGGAGTTTGAGAAGGTGCTAAAGAAAGAGATGAAAACCAGGGGAATAACCGTCGCATCAGCAGTTTATAAGGCGATTCTTTCGGCTCTTTCTGAGGGGGACGAAACGGCTAATATTTGTCTGGATAAACAGGGTAATCCTGAACCGGATACGGATTTAAGAGATACGGAAAATGTGCCACTTAAGCAGGATATTAATGACTATTTCGATCGAGAAGTTCTTCCCCATGTGACCGATGCTTGGATTAGTGACACGGTGCGCGATGTTAGGGACGGTGCGCTCGGAAAGGTGGGGTATGAGATTAATTTTAATCGCTATTTTTATAAGTATCAGCCACCGCGAACTTTAGAGGCAATTGAAGCTGATATTAAGGCAGTGGAAGGGGAGATTTTAGCCATGTTAACAAGTCTAGAGGAGAGGATTTGAGCATGAATAATCCCTTAGTTAATTGGCCAGAAACTTTGACAATTACTCAAGAGCAGTTTCAGAAAATAGCAGCGTCTAACAGAGATTTACGATTAGAAAAAACCGCCCAAGGAGAACTGATCATTATGCCACCCACAGGAGGCAATACAGGCAGAAGAAATCTCAATTTAGCTGGTCAAGTTTATATTTGGAATGAAAAGTATCAATTAGGAATAGCGTTCGACTCTTCGACTGCTTTTCATCTTCCTAATGGTGCGGATCGCTCTCCTGATGTTGCTTGGATACGTCGGGAAAGGTGGGAATCTTTAACCCCAGAGGAACAGGATGATTTTTCGCCTATTTGTCCAGATTTTGTCATTGAATTGCGGTCAAAAACTGACTCGATGAAAACCCTACGAGAGAAGATGCGGGAGTATTTAGAAAATGGCTTACAATTAGGATGGTTAATCGATCCGAAAAGTAAAACCGTTGAGATTTATCGAGCTAATCAAGAAGTAGAAATTTTGCACAATCCCACACATTTGTCAGGTGAGAATATTCTAACTGATTTTGTTTTAGATTTAGACGATCCCCCCCACCCCCCTTCAAAAGGGGGGAGAAGCAAATAAAATAAAAAAGAGGTGTCAAAATGCCAGTGCTTAAATTGCGCTCTCATATCGGCGAAGATGGGATGTTACATTTAGATATTCCCCCTGAGTTTAAGGGTCAGGAAGTGGATGTAACGGTAACTGTTGAACCTATTACAGAGGAGAAAACCAAAACAAAGGAAACCTTATCTCAAGCAAGGGAAAGATTTGCTAAAGTGCGAGAACATTTTCAAGGAAGAAATTTTTTGGATAGCACAGAATTATTAAGAGAGGATAGACAAAGGTGACGAGTTTTGTTGTTGATGCTAATGTAGCTATCAAATGGGTGTTAACAGAAATTTACACAGATAACGCTTCTCGCTTATTAAGTCCCCAGTGATGAATATCTATCAGAAAACCGTGGTTATTCAAGACCCCAATCAGCTTGTTTTGTCTGATTTACCTTTTCAAAAAGGTCAGCAAGTAGAAGTAATGATTATTGCCAAAAATTATGACAGGGAAGCTCTAGCTAATAAGTTACGAGATTTCTTTAAAGAAGTCCAAGCTTTACACGCTGACAATCCTTTGACTGAAGAGGAAATTGAGGCTGAAATTGAGGATTATAGAAGAGGAAAATGAAGGTTGTAATCGATACTAATGTTGTTATTTCTGCTGCAATAGCTGACAGAAACCCAGAAAAAATAATTCTCTTTGTAGTATCTAACCCAGATTTTTACTGGATAGTATCACCGGATATTTTAGCAGAATATAGAGAGGTTTTATCCCGAAAACGGTTAAAGCTAACTAATGAGCAGAAACAATACTGGTTGACTCTTACAAGTGCCGTTACTTTTGTCGTCGATATTAATTTAGAAGTTGATTTCCCCAGAGATAGAAAAGATGCTAAGTTTTTAGCTTGTGCAATTGTTAATAATGCTGATTACTTTATTACAGGAGATAAGGACTTTGATGAAGTTAAAAATCTAGGCAATACCAAGATTATTTCAGTTTCTCTTTTTCAGACAAAATATCAAGTAAAATAACACATTGGGAGCTAGATTAATATGATTACAAAAAAATGGCAGCTTTATCCTACTTATAAGGATTCCGGTGTTGAATGGTTGGGTGCAATTCCAGAACATTGGAAGGTGAAGAAATGCAAGCAATTGTCACTTATAAAAAGAGGTGCATCACCCAGACCAATTGACAATCCTTCTTTTTTCGATGATGATGGAGCCTACTCGTGGGTAAGGATTTCAGACGTTACTGCTAGTAATAAGTATTTAGAAACAAGCGAACAAAAATTATCCGAACTTGGTAAATCGAAAAGTATTGCTCTTGAACCGGGAGAACTATTTGTAAGCATTTGTGCCACTGTCGGTAAGCCAATAATCACAAACATCAAATGCTGCATACATGATGGCTTTGTTTATTTCCCTTTTCTTAAAGAAAACAGAGAATATCTTTTTTATATCTTTTCAGGAGGTGAACTTTATAAAGGTCTTGGTAAACAAGGAACTCAACTCAACCTAAATACTGAGATTATTGGTGATATTAAGCTTCCCATCCCTCCCCTTCCTGAACAACAAAAAATCGCCGAATTTCTCGACCAAGAAACCAGCAAAATTGATAAACTAATCACCAAGAAAGAGCGCTTAATCGAACTTCTTAAAGAGAAGCGCACCGCACTGATTAGCCATGCAGTCACCAAAGGACTTAACCCAGATGTTCCGATGAAGGATTCCGGGGTTGAGTGGTTGGGTGAAATTCCAGAGCATTGGGAAAATTGGAAAATTAGTCATGCGTTTCAAAAAATAGGAAGTGGCACAACCCCTTCTACTAATAGATATGATTATTACGATGGTGATGTTCCTTGGATTAATACATCAGAGTTAAGAGAAAATATAATTACTGATACCAGTGTAAAAATAACTAACAAAGCATTACTAGATAATTCTGTTTTAAATCTATACTCTCCAGGTACGTTGCTGATAGCTATGTATGGAGCAACAATCGGGAGATTAGGTATTCTTGGAATAACCGCTTGTACTAATCAAGCTTGTTGTGCTTTGGCGAATCCAATATTATTGGATACAAAGTTTGTGTTTTATTGGCTCTGGATGAGGAGAAATGAGTTGATAATCTTATCCTCTGGAGGAGGACAGCCTAACATAAATCAAGAAAAGATTCGTTCTATTAAAATTCCTGCTCCCCCCCTTCCTGAACAACAAAAAATCGCCGAATTCCTAGACCGAGAAACCAGCAAAATTGACAACTTAATCACCAAAACTCGCACCAGCATTGACCATCTCAAAGAATATCGCACCGCGTTAATTTCAGCCGCCGTTACTGGTAAAATAGATGTGAGGGAACATTAAAGCCATGCACATTATAACTTGCAAGAGTTTAAACGAATTTGCGGAGAGATACTAGGGTTAATTTATAGTAGGGTTGATTCATGAATCAACCCTACCCTTAGTCCCCTCTTGATCAGGGTGGTATCTGATAATTTTTAACGGCTACCTACTTAAGTAGGGCATAATATCAAATCCGTTGAGTAACGCACAGAAAACGGGTTTCTCGGAGAAACCCGTTTTCTACTCATGCACTCATGCAAAAAGGGGAATAAATAATCAGTCTTTAATAACCAGATTTAGTATAATACTGACAATGAGCAGTCTAAAGACTTGACATCCTCGCCGCCCTAAAAGTGCGGCGATTCCTAAACCTCACGATTTAAGTTTCTGCTTCCACCACCGTCGCATACCACAGTTAAAAAACCATGTACTGTCTTACACAGAGTTCACAGACTTTCGCCCCATTTCAGAAGCCCGATTCCGTGTGTCCCACGGTACGTTTCCAGCTAAACACTTCTTGTACTTGTTGCTTCGACTTTTTACCCGGCCAAGCTTTTCTGGTCGGAACCCCCTAAGCCGAGTTTTCAAGGCTTCGGCCGTGAGCTCAGGCTTCGACGGTGAGCTCAGCCGAACCGCCGAACGGTGCTGCGCCGTCCACTTGGTTTTCGAGACTGGCCTTTTAATTCTAACGTAAAGCCGCCGTTCTACGGCGGGGTTTCAGACCCAAAATTTCCGATGATAGACACCTCCGAGAAAAACTTTGAAGCCACCATCGAAGCAAGCCTCCTCAACAGCGGCTACCAGCGCCGCAGCTCCAGAGATTATGATCGCTCACTTTGCCTCATAAGCGAAGATGTCCTTAACTTCATCCAAACCAGCCAACCTCAAGAGTGGCAGAAATTCCAAACCCAGTATGGTGACGACGCAAACACCCAACTCCTCAAACGGCTTGCCGAAGTCATCAAGAATCGGGGAACCTTAGAAGTATTAAGAAAAGGCATCAAAGCCAACGGCTGCCGCTTCCAACTCGCCTACTTCCAACCCTCCAACAGTCTCAATCCAGAAACCCAAAGACTCTACCAGACAAACTGCTTCAGTGTCCTTAGACAACTGTACTACAGCCAGAACAATCCCCTCAAAAGCATCGATATTGTCCTCTTTCTTAACGGTTTACCCATCTTCACCGCCGAACTAAAAAACCGTTTTACAGGGCAAAACTTCCAACAAGCGATTAAACAATATCAAGAAGATCGAGATCCGAGAGAGCCACTCCTCAAGTTTGGCGTATGTCTGTCCCACTTTGCCGTTGACCCGGATCTGGTCTATGTCAGCACTCACCTCCAGGGCAATGAAACCCGCTTCCTACCCTTCAACCCCGGAAAGACCGGCGTAGCGGCAAACCCAGACCCAACCAAATTCCGCACCGCCTACCTGTGGGAGCAAATCTGGCGGCAGGATAGCTTCCTTGACCTAATCGAGAACTTTATCACCCTCCAGGAAAAAAAGGACGACAAGGACAGAAAAACAGGAGTAAAGAGCCTCATCTTTCCCCGCTACCATCAATTAGATGCCGTGCGCCGTTTGCTGGCCGATGCTAAGGCCGAAGGGACAGGAAAATCCTATCTCATCCAACACAGTGCCGGCAGTGGTAAGAGTAACTCAATAGCATGGCTGGCCCACGGACTGGCCAGCTTGCACGATGATCATAATACCTGCGTTTTTGACTCTATCATCGTCATCACCGACCGCCGTATATTGGATAAGCAACTACAGGCCACTATCCGCCAGTTTGAACGGCTCTCTGGGGTGGTGGAAAACATCGACAAAACCTCGCGGCAACTCAAAGAGGCCCTAGAGTCCGGGAAAAAGATCATCGTCACCACCCTGCAAAAATTCCCCGTCATCGTCGATCAGATCCAGTCCCTCTCCGGGCAGCGCTTCGCAGTAATCGTCGATGAGGCCCATTCTTCCCAGACCGGAGAAAGTACCCAAAAACTCAAAAGCGTCCTGACTGCAACCAGCCTAGAAGCGGCCGCCGCCGAGGAAGGGGGAGAAGAGGAGGATTCAGAAGATCGAACCGTCGCCGAGGCAAAAAAACGGGGAAAAATTGCTAATTTGAGTTATTTTGCTTTTACCGCCACGCCGAAACCCACAACCCTAGAAGTATTCGGCACCAGACAACCGGACGGCAGCTTTGCTCCCTTTAGCCTCTATTCCATGGCTCAGGCGATTGAGGAAGGCTTTATTCTCGACGTGCTGGAGAACTATACCACCTACAAGACCTATTTTAATCTGCTCAAAACCATCGAAGATGACCCCCACTATGATCGCGCCAGGACCGCCTCGCTGCTGCGCCACTTCGTCGATTTACACGAACACACCATTAAGCAGAAAGTCGCCATCATCGTCGAACACTTCCATGAGCAGGTGGCCGAACAGGTGCAAGGCAAAGCCAAGGCCATGATTGTCACGCGATCGCGTCTCCATGCCGTGCGGTACAAGTTGGCCCTAGACCGCTATCTCAAGGAAAAAGACTATCCCTATCAGTCCCTAGTCGCCTTTTCTGGGACAGTTAGAGACGGCGAAGACTTCACCGAAACCACCATGAATAGCACCTCCTCTGGTACTCATATCCCCGACAAAGCCACCGCAGACACCTTTCAACAAGCTCCCTACCGCTTTCTCGTCGTTGCCAACAAATTCCAAACCGGTTTTGACCAACCCCTCCTAGGCGCGATGTACATCGATAAGAAATTAGCCGGGGTTAACGCTGTCCAAACCCTCTCCCGTCTCAACCGCATCCACCCCCACAAAACCGGGACTCTGGTGCTGGACTTCGCCAACGAGGCCGATGAAATCGAAGCAGCTTTTAAAGACTACTACGACCGCACCATCTTGACGGAGGCCACCGACCCCAACCGGCTCTACGAAATCCAAGCACAGCTTGACGACTATCACTTTTACCAAGATTCCGACATCGATAGGTTCGCGCAGATATTCTTTCACTCCCAGGGAACCCAGGCCAAGCTTCATGGCAGCCTCGACCCCGTACTCGATCGTTACCTAGAAGCTTCTGAGGAAGAAAAATTCGGTTTTCGCGGTAAAATCACAGAATTTATCCGACTTTATGGGTTTCTCTCTCAATTACTCCCCATACCTGCTGCAGAATTAGAGAAGTTCTATCAGTTCTCCCGCCACTTAATCTGCAAACTTCCCACCTCCCCAGAGGGACTTCCCTTGCATATTCAACAAAGTATCGAACTAAATTCCTACCGCATCCAAGAAACCCACAGGGGCAAAATTGAACTAAAACGGAGTGTCAGGGAAACTCCTAGGGTTTATTCCCTAGGCAAGGGCCAACCTTCTGCCAAAAAGATAGAACCCCTCTCAAAAATTATTGAAGAAATTAATCGACGATTTGGTACTGATTTCAGTGAGGATGTTATCGAACACCTTGACACCAAACTGGATGACAGCGCACCTCTGAAAGCGAGCCTTAAGATCAATACTCTCGAAAATGTTAGACTTGCCTTTGATAACCTGGCATCCGACATCATGCAGGACATGGTGGAAATCAACTTCAGCTTTTATAAAAAGTTCACTGACGACCTGGAATTTAAGGCCCTGCTCCTCGGTTTTCTCTTTAATCGATTCCTGCAGCGATCGAATACTTCCGAAGCTAAGACAGACTAAGTTTAACATTCGATCGAACTTTGCCGCCGATCCCCCCTTAATCCCCCCTTGATAAGGGGGGTGCCGATCCCCCCTTAATCCCCCCTTGATAAGGGGGGTGCCGATCCCCCCTTAATCCCCCCTTAATAAGGGGGGCATCTGACGACTTTTAACATCTACCTACTTAAGACAGACTAAGTTTAACATTCGATCGAACTTTGCCGCCGATCCCCGACCAATGACAGGGTAAGAACGGGGGTCTTCCCCGGACATTTGAGATAAAATCGATCTAGTTAAAAATTTAATTCCGAAACTATGTTCGACGCACTGGCCGACCGCTTAGAAGACGCATGGAAAAAATTACGAGGTCAAGATAAAATCTCCTCGGCCAATATACAAGAAACCCTCAAAGAAGTCCGGCGGGCTTTATTAGAAGCAGATGTTAACCTACAGGTAGTCAAGGGATTTATTGCTGAGGTCGAAAAACAAGCCCTCGGCGCTGAAGTTATTTCCGGAGTCAATCCCGGCCAGCAATTTATCAAAATTGTCTATGATGAATTAGTTAAAATTATGGGGGAAAGTAACGTTCCCCTAGCTCAGGCCGATAAACCCCCCACCGTAATTTTAATGGCCGGGTTGCAAGGGACAGGAAAAACCACCGCCACCGCCAAATTAGCCCTATATCTCCGCAAACAGTCCAAAAGCTGCCTGATGGTGGCCACCGATGTTTACCGTCCGGCGGCCATTGACCAATTAATCACCCTCGGTAAACAGATAAATGTTCCCGTCTTCGAGATGGGTTCTCAGGCTAATCCCGTCGATATCGCCCGTCAAGGTGTGGAAAAAGCCAAAGAATTGGGCGTAGATACGGTTATCATCGACACCGCCGGTCGTTTGCAGATAGACACCCAGATGATGGGCGAACTAGCACAAATCAAGAAAATTGTCAACCCCGACGACACTTTATTAGTGGTGGATGCGATGACCGGTCAAGAAGCGGCCAGTCTTACCAACACTTTTCACCAACAAATCGGCATCACCGGGGCAATTCTTACCAAACTCGATGGCGATACTCGCGGTGGGGCTGCCCTATCAGTGCGGCAAATATCGGGACAACCGATTAAATTTGTTGGGGTTGGGGAAAAAGTCGAAGCTTTAGAGCCATTTTATCCCGATCGCCTCGCCAGTCGCATCCTCAATATGGGTGATGTCCTGACCCTAGTGGAAAAAGCCCAGGAACAGTTAGACCTAGAAGACGCGGCCAAAATGCAGGCCAAGATTTTAGAGGCCAAGTTTGATTTTAATGACTTCCTCAAACAGATGCGGCTGTTAAAAAATATGGGTTCCCTGGGGGGAGTCCTCAAGTTAATCCCCGGTCTGGGCAAACTGAGCGGGACAGACATCGAAAAGGGCGAAAAAGAGTTAAAACGCACGGAAGCGATGATTAATTCCATGACCACGGAGGAACGCGCTAACCCCGATTTATTGGCTAAGTCTCCTAATCGTCGTCGTCGCATTGCCAAAGGTTCGGGACATCCGGAAACAGAAGTGACCAAACTAATTGCTAATTTCACCAGAATGCGATCGATGATGCAACAGATGGGACGGGGACAAATGCCCGCTATGCCGGGGATGCCTGGGATGGGTGGCGGAATGTTTGGGGGTGGCAATCAACCGGGGTTCCGAGGTCAAGGTGGCAGCCCGAAAAAACCGAAGAAAATCAAGAAAAAGAAAGGTTTTGGCGATTTATAGAGGCTAAAAATGTTGAAATCCAGAGCTTAAACTGAGGTTTCTACCGCCGGCCAATTTTATCTCTTTTCCCCGGACAATTTGACCGATTATCGCCCCCTCTTCCCCCACTTTCTCCAGCAATTCTCTGGCACTGTCCGGGGGCAAACACAAAACTAACTCAAAGTCTTCACCGCCGTATAAAGCCCATTCTAGAGCTTTTTCGGCTCCTACATATTCTTTCAGGGTTGGATGCAGGGGAATCCTCTCGATTTCGGCACCAACCCCACTACAGCGACAAATTTGGATGATGGCATCTGCTAACCCGTCACTGCTATCCATGCCGGCGATGGGAAATTGCTTGACAATTTTTTGTAAATGTGGTATGCAATCGAGTCTCGGTCGCGGGCGTTGATGAGCTTGGATTAAGCACTTTTTTTGGGCGGAATTTAAATTCCTCCCGGTTTCAGGGTGCAAGAGTAACTCTAATCCAGCCCGCGATAAACCGTGATAACCTGTAATAACGATACTATCGCCAACTTTGGCGTTAAAACGTCTAATTTCTTCATTTTTTGCCACTTGTCCCAGGGCAGTGATGCTGATGTTAATCTCCGTGCCCCGACAGACATCGCCACCAACGATCGCCGTCTGATATACTTGCAGACAAGAGCTAAGACCCCGATAGAGTCCTTCTAGCCAATCGATGGCTAGATTGGGAGTTAAAGCCAATCCTACCGTAATTCCCAGGGGTTCTGCCCCCATAGCCGCTAAATCCGATAAATTAGCCGCCGCCGCTCGCCAGCCCACATCTTCGGGAGAGGTGGTAAGATCGCTAAAGTGGACGTTATTGACTAAAACATCAGTGGTGACAACGAGAGAGTAACCGTCTTTGAGGGATAAAATCGCCCCATCATCACCGATAATCTCCGCAGGACAATATTTTTGCAGAATCGGTAGCAATCCCTGTTCACCCAAGTCTTTAACGGTTAAATTCATAATTTCTGGGAATTGAACGATGCAGCTTCTAAAAAGTCTTTAGTTAGGGTTTGCTGAATAAATCTAAAAACCTGATCCAACAAGGTTTTTAGACTTTTTTTCCCTCAAAAAGTGCCGACCTTTGGAGTGATTGGGGGGAAAATCCCTGGACTTTTTCCCTGAAAATTAGGTAATTGGCCACCTCAAAACTGGTAAAACCCCACACCCCACTACCCC
>NZ_JADEXY010000265.1 GCF_015206885.1 Microcystis aeruginosa LEGE 91341
CCCCCATTCCCCTATTTCCATTTCCCCATCCCCAATAAATACTTTAAGGTTCGATACTGACAATCCAAGTACCGACGTAGAGACGGACGGGAATATTGCCAGAGGCAGTCACATCACAGGTAAAGTAATAAGTGCCTAATTCGGGATTTCTGACATTAGACATGACGATTTCAACTTTGCTGGTGGGATCGATCGCTTGTTCGGGGACAATTTGAATAACGCGACTATCCTTGTCCCAAACCACTTCCTTTAAAGGTAAAGATTTGCCGTTGATGCGTACCTCGATTTTATTGGTGTCAAACTGGCCGTTAAAATAATCAGGATAGGAAATAAAAAAAGCTGAAGCTCCTTGGGAGAGTTTTTTCGGCGGGATATAGAATTTATAACGATCCATTTGCTTGGGACGACCGCCAAATTGCAAGAAATAATCTAAGATATCCTTGCGATCGACTCCACTAAAAATTGTTAGGCCAGGGTTGCCATTGGCTAAAGTTATTTTTGGTAAAATAATCCCCGCACCTACCCCTAAGGATAGAGCGATCAAAGCGGGTGTCGTAGCATATTTAATTACTTTTGTCAAGAGTTTTAACATAAATTTTAACCCAAGGTGAGGGGGATGGTGATGGCCGCAAGGGGCCGAATACAGTTCAACTGTAACAAAACTCGATCATTTCTTACCTAGACCTTTGCCAGTCCGATAAGTGTCTTGGTTAACGCTTCATCGCTCGTGCCATATCCCGTTGATCCTGACGACGTTTCAAATCTTCGCGTTTATCGTGTAATTTCTTGCCTCTACCGAGGCCAATGCTGATTTTTACCCAACTGCCTTTAAAATACATCTTCAAAGGCACGAGAGTTAAGCCTTTCTGTTCCACTTGACCGATGAGTTTGCTGATTTCCTTTTTGTGCATCAACAATTTTCTCGTCCGGCGCGGATCGTGATTAAAATATTCGCTACTCTGTTCGTAGGGGGAAATATGAACATTAATTAACACCGCTTCACCATTGCGGACTAAAACGTAACCATCCCGCAGGTTCACCTTACCAGCGCGCACAGATTTAACCTCAGTCCCCACCAACTGCACCCCCGCTTCAAAAGTCTCTAAAATCTCGTAGAGATGGCGTGCTTGCCGGTTATCAGTGATAATTTTGATTTTGTCGTCTTGATTGGCCATATAGTCAAGTGAAAAGTAAAAAAGCTGTTGGGTGTTGGGGTTTTAGGGTTTTGGGGGTCAGGGTTTTAGGGTTTTAGGGTTTTAGGGTGTTGGGGTTTTAGGGTTTTAGGGTTTTAGGGTGTTGGGGTTTTAGGGTTTTAGGG
>NZ_JADEXY010000032.1 GCF_015206885.1 Microcystis aeruginosa LEGE 91341
CCCTTGATAAGGGGGGTGCCGATCCCCCCTTAATCCCCCCTTGATAAGGGGGGTGCCGATCCCCCCTTAATCCCCCCTTGATAAGGGGGGTGTCTGAGAACTTTTAACACCTACCTACTTAATCACTTTTGAACAAATCACTCATTAGCGGCTAATCATGTTTGCCAGTATTATCCCGCAACCCAGCAGTAGGCTAAAGCGAGCGCGAGCCTTCCGCCGTGCCTCCCTGATTTTCAATCCCGTCTCAGGACAGGGCAATGCCGAAGCACAACTAGCAACGATCAAAAACTTATTGGAACCCCATATTGCCCTCACTATTTACCGCACCTCTTTAGAAGCAGCAGCCGAGCAGCGGACCCGTGAAGCGGTGGCACAAGGTACTGAATTAATTATTGCTTCTGGGGGCGATGGAACGGTTTCGGAGGTAGCGAGTGTTCTCATCGGCACAGGCATCCCTTTAGCAGTGATTCCTCGCGGTACAGCTAATGCTTTTGCCAACGGATTAGGATTGCCCACCACCATCGAAGAAGCCTGTATTGCTATTTTACAGGGAGCGACCCTGACGATTGATACAGCCCGCTGTAACGACAAGGCAATGCTGCTGCTGGCGGGTATTGGTTTCGAGGCGGAAACAGTACAGGAAGCCGATCGAAAATTAAAAAACGAATTCGGCATTCTGGCTTATATTTTAGCCGGACTTGATCGCTTACAAAATCTCGTACCTTTTACGGCGGAAATTGCCACAGAAAATGAGAAATTTACTGTATCTGCCGCTGCTGTCACGGTAGCTAATATTGCTCCACCCACATCAATTTTGGCTCAGGGAGTAGGTGTAACAAAGCCAGACGATGGTTTATTAGACGTGACAATTCTCACCCCCAGTGATGCCCTAGAAGCCCTAGCCAATGCGATCGAGTTATTTGAAAGTGGACTGATTCACCAACCAACAGAAAGCCACCATATCGGTTATCTGCGAGCCAAACAAGTGCAAGTAACAACTAATCCTCCCCAAGCCATTACCATTGATGGGGAAATGGCGGGGCTAACTCCCACTACTTTTGAGATTGTTCCTGCCAGCCTAACAGTGGTCACTTTCTATGAACAAGTTGTTCAAAAAAGGTTACGCGGCTTGCTTGATTTAACGGTTGCAGAAGAAACACAAGTGGAAGTCCTCGTCGTTAAATACTATGTTCCTCCTCTCAATTGGGAAAGGACTTTAACTAAAGTCATCGCTGAAGTAGCAGAGACATCTATTGCTTGGTGGGAAACCTTCAGAAGAGCAAGCATCGAAGTGGGTGAACTCCTGATTAAAAGCCTCCATCAAACCTTAGCAGCAATAGCAAAAAGCATTGATCAACTAGGAGAATCCTTGCCGCTATCCCATCGAGCAGAAGTGGATCAGTTAGAAGAATCTATCCCGATGGGGGAAACTTTTCCGCCATCGACTGCCCCGGAAATTGTCCATCAAATTGGCGGACGAATTCGCTGGCGGATTCCTCGACTGCGGAAAGATGCTGGGTATGCCGCTCAACTCCAGCAAATACTAGAGTCGGTTGAGGGAGTGACGGAAGTTAAGATTAATTCCATTGCAGCTTCCCTCGCAGTTAGTTATACCGAAGATAGCTTGTCAGTTAAAGAGTTTGAACAGAAAATTAAACTAGCAATGGCACAAGTTTAAAAAGTCAATGGTAAGGGGAAGTTTAATCAGATGTTAGAAGTAGAATATCAAGTGATTCATGCGGTTCCAGGGCGCATTCGCTTGCGTGTTCCTCGACTGCACCAAGATGAGTATTATGGACTGAAAGTGCAGGGTTTATTGGAGGCAATAGAACCGGTAATTGAGGCTCAGGTATTTCCCGTCAATCAGGCTTTGATTATTCAATATCAAAGAGCTGCTTTCTCACAAGCTCAGTTACAGCAACAATTAGCAACAATCCTCAAGCAAGCTTTAGCTTACCAACCAACTCAGCCCCTAGCGATTAAATTGCCGGGATATCAGTCGAATGGTTTAACTCTCTACGAACTTGCTCAAGCCCATAAAATTAAACGTTGGTGGTTAGAAATTCCCAATTTTCTGACGACTTTAATTGCTAGATTTTTCGGTACAATCGGGAAGATCGCTGATTGGCTCATTCCAGAAAAATGGATCGATGAGATATTAACTTTGTGCGATCAACTGGCTGAAAAATGGCAAGAAGAGTGGGAGCAATTAAAACACCTAGCCGGAGTCGAGAAAGATCACGACTGGCAACAAGTCTCCTTAGCAGATTGCGATCATTTAGCGAAGAAAGTCCAGCAAAAAACCTTAGCAACTGCTGAAGTGGAAGGGACAATTGCCGGGTTGATGGGAGTTATCGGAGTAATTGGCGAAATCCCACTGTCCATAGTTCAATCTCTGCAAACTATTCAGAGAATTGGCTTGTGTTATGGTTATTCGACCACAACGGAACAGGAGCGGAATTTTGCTTGGATTATCTTAGCAGCAGCTACCGCCCAAACTCCAGAGGCTAAATGGCAAGCGGTGGATAATTTGAGAGACAGTCACAGGCAATTTTCTCGCCAAGCTTTTGACAATTTTCTCACCGAAATCGGCGACAAAGGTGCAATCTCGCTGGCAGCTGAAACGATTTTCCAGCAAGCTACTATCTATTTAGCACCGAGTTCAGTAGGTGGGGCAATTCCTTGGTTAGGTGCTATCTCTAGCGGCGTTGGTTTGAGTTTCTTTCTTAATCAAGTGGCTGATGCAGCTCGCCGTGCCTATCAAATGCGTTGGCTGCTGGACAATCAGAAGCTTTCTTGTGAATTATGAATTATGAATTATGAATTATGAACGGGGAAGGGAGCATCTCACCTTTGCAATAAGTAGAAATGCTTAATGAGATCAATAAAAAATTCGGCTCTTCTGGTTTTCGTGTGTTAATTTTTGTTATGAATTAAAGCAAGCAAACAGCTTAAGTCGAAGATGTTCAAAATTGGTAAATCCATAACTCATTCTTTTAATAAGCTTTATTTTGGTATTCATTCCCTCAATTAATCCGTTGGTTGTATGATTTTCAAAGTAATTACAAATACCCTGCAAATGCTTCTGGATCATGCTGGCACTACTTTCATATAATATCCCGCCTATTCTTATCCATTTTTCCAATTTTCTCTCAGCACCTCTGAACGTTCTACTACTTTGATAAATTTGTCTAATTTCTTCTTTCATTTCCTAGGCTATTCCCAAGCATCGATCTTCTTTCAGGATAACTTCTAGTTGTTGTTTTTGCTCGTCCTTTAAGTCCTCTTTATTCTTTCATAATAAATGAGGTAATCCTTTTTCATGCACCCCCATTAACTTTCTCAATTTATTAAGCTCGTCATTGATGATAGCCATTACATGAAAACGGTCATAGATGATTTTAGCATTGGGAAATAATTCCTTGATCACTGCCGTAAATCCTGACCACATATCGACGCTCACTTCTTTCACCTTCTCCCGAACTGCGTCTGGCTGTGCCTTTAAGGCTTCCATTAATTCTTCTTGCTTATGTCCTTTAATCACATCTAGTAAAATTTTCTTGTCCATATCTACGACCGTTGTTATGAAATCTTTATGTCCTTTTAAGTTACTAAATTCATCTAAGCTTATTCGTTCTGGTGCTTCCCACTCTTCCTTTTCTAGTTCTTTAGCACAGTGATTAAATATTAACTGAACTTCTTCCCATCCTAACTCTTCTTCTCGACTTATTTCTTCGATGCTACAATTTTTTACTCTCTCATAAATCATCGATTCATAGCGAATTGTATGATGCTGTCTTAATCTCATACAACTCAGTCTTTCGCTGATATACTTTTGACAATGAAACTGGCAGCGTGGTACTTCTAAATATACTCGATTTCCTAATATTGACAAATCTCTGACTAGATTATACTCTGTCTGATTGATTCTGTCCAAGGTTTGATGGCAATTCGGACATTCAATTGTTTCATTTAAAAGAGCGAGCTTTAGGAAAATTGTCTGAGCAATTTTTTGATAATTGACCACTGTTACATTTGGTAAATCGAGGAGTTGATCAAAATTTATCCACATAATCCACCTCCTGTTCTGTGTCACCATTATACCATGCTCACACAGAACCTAGAAGAGCCAAACTGAAGCATCATAGGTAAGATTTAATAATCCGAAACCGCAGAAAACCACTATTAGAAACGAGACAATTAAGAAAAATTTTTGCTTAAACAGCATCGGGATTAAAAACGGTGGGCTAGAAAAAATAAATTCCCTGTCCGGGACAGGGAAAACATCCATCTTGATCAACAAAACAATTTAGTCTAAAAATCCCATTAAAGTTTCGGGATCATCGATTTCATTGGAAGCAACGGGACGATTACCCATGACTGTATAAGTTTCGCTAATGTGCAGATGACTGAGAGCGATCGGACGATTGCCAGAGATCGCTAGAGTGCTGCTAACTTCCATCCCACTGGATACCACAGGACGAGCGCTACCGACGGAAGAATAGGTACTAACCACTTTCAGATGGCTAACTTCCACGGGACGGCCCCCCGGTAACATTTCATCTTCCTTAAAATGAAGATGGCTACTACCGATGGGACGATTTTCCGGTAGTCGGTCTTCGGGTTGATAGAGTTTTAATCCCTTGGATTCCTTATCGGCACTACCTTTGACCGAAAGAGCGACCACTTCTTTATCCTTGGCGGTTTTAGCTGTAGTAGCTTTACCGCGTGAGCTGCTGGTTTTTTCTTCTGTAGTTGCTGGGGTTTGAGTCCCGTTCGTTTCTAGATTTTCCACCGTCATAACCTGATACTCCTTTCCGTTAATAGCTTCGGGGAAACGATAAGATTTAAGTTTAGGGTATTCTCGAAGACTTTTAATCTTTTTTTAAAATCCTCTCTAATATTAAGATACATCTTTCTTTCCCCAAAACCCTATCAGTGTTGGTAATTTGATTGATAATTTATTTTGCCTGTTCTCTACACCTAGCCGCTAATGACCGCTTTTCAACTACAAGCACCCTTTCAACCCACCGGGGATCAACCGGCAGCGATCGATAAATTAGTAGATTCCCTGCAAAACCAGCATCGTTTCCAAACCCTCCTAGGGGCAACCGGTACCGGCAAAACCTTCACCATTGCCGCTGTGATCGAGAAAATTGGCAGGCCTACCCTTGTCCTAGCCCATAATAAGACCCTGGCCGCCCAATTATGCAACGAATTGCGGCAATTTTTCCCTAATAACGCTGTGGAATACTTTATCAGCTATTACGACTACTATCAACCGGAGGCTTATATTCCCGTCAGCGATACCTACATCGAAAAGAGTTCTTCGATTAATGATGAGATCGATATGCTGCGCCATTCGGCCACGCGATCGCTGTTTGAACGTAGGGATGTGATCGTCGTCGCTTCGATTAGTTGTATTTATGGTTTGGGAATGCCGGCGGAATACCTGAAAGCGGCGATTTCCTTAACAGTTGGTCAAGAGTTCGACCAAAGGCAATTATTACGGGCCTTGGTGTCAGTGCAGTACAATCGCAATGATTTGGAGTTAACTCGCGGTCGTTTTCGTCTGAAGGGCGATATTTTGGAAATTGTTCCCGCTTACGAGGATCGGGTCATTAAAATTGATTTTTTTGGCGATGAGATTGAAAGTATTCGTTATCTCGATCCCCTGACGGGGGAAGTTTTGCAAAAATTAGAGCGAATTAGTATTTATCCGGCCCGTCACTTTGTTACCCCGGAGGAACGTTTAGAAGTGGCCTGTCGGGATATTAAAACGGAGTTAGATAATCGTTTGTTGGAGTTAGAAAAAGCGGGCAAATTACTGGAAGCGCAACGGTTGGATCAACGGACTCGTTATGATTTAGAAATGTTGCAGGAAGTGGGTTATTGTAATGGGGTGGAAAATTATTCGCGGCATTTAGCGGGTAGGTTAGCTGGGGAACCGCCGGAATGTTTGGTGGATTATTTTCCTCAAGATTGGTTATTAGTTGTGGATGAATCTCATGTCAGTGTGCCGCAGATTCGCGGGATGTATAATGGCGATCAATCACGAAAAAAAGTTTTGATCGATCACGGGTTTCGTTTACCCAGTGCTGCGGATAATCGTCCTTTGAAGTCGGAAGAATTTTGGCAGAAAGTTAATCAGTGTATTTTTGTTTCGGCCACTCCGGGAGATTGGGAATTAGAACAGTCAGAAAATCGCATTGTCGAACAAATTATCCGACCGACGGGAGTTTTAGACCCAGAGATTTTTGTGCGACCAACCGAGGGACAAGTGGATGATTTATTAGGGGAAATTAAGGAGCGAGTGCGGTTAAATGAACGGGTTTTGATTACCACTTTAACTAAACGCATGGCCGAAGATTTAACCGAATACTTGCAAGAAAGGGGAATTAAAGTTAGATATCTACATTCGGAAATTCAATCAATTCAACGGATTGAAATTATTCAAGACCTGCGAGAAGGGGTCTTTGACGTGCTGATCGGGGTAAATTTGCTTCGTGAGGGGTTAGACCTGCCAGAAGTGTCTTTAGTGGCGATTTTAGACGCAGATAAGGAAGGATTTTTAAGGGCTACCCGCTCTTTAATTCAAACTATCGGCCGGGCTGCTCGTCATATTCGCGGTCAGGCAATTCTTTACGGAGATAATCTCACTGATAGTATGATTAATGCGATCGAAGAAACCAAGAGACGGCGAGCTATTCAAGAGGAATATAATCAGAAACATGGGATTATTCCGCAACCGATTGTTAAAAGGTCGAGTAATTCAATTTTGGCTTTTCTGGATATTTCTCGTCGCCTAAATTCCCAACAATTAGAGCAGGTTTGTGAGAATATAGAAGAACTTTCTTTAGAACAAATTCCCGAGTTAATTCAACAACTAGAAGCGCAAATGAAAGAAGCGGCGAAAAATCTAGAATTCGAGGCAGCGGCTAAATATCGCGATCGGATTAAGCAATTGCGAGATAAGTTATTAAATCATCTTAGATAAACCTATGACTAGATTTATTCATGACCAGTTTGCTAAAGATTATCTCGAAGAATTATTATCTTCTCTGGGAGAGGTAAAATCGGCACGGGTTGTACGAGGAGAAGTACGAGAAATCGATGTCTGGTTTTCACCCCAGATGCTCGATAATAATCCTAGAGAACTGCTGGGATTACTGGGAAAAATGGCGATTAATCCCTGTTTATTTGAACCCTTTCGCAATCCTGTCACTGCTACAGAAATTAGGACTTGTCTGTTAAAACTGTTGGAAGTGGAAGGAGAAATTAATCGTCGAGCAAATCGTCAGAAAACGAATGTTAACGATGGGGAAATCCCCCGTCTCTGGATTTTGACTCCCACCGCTTCCTCGCAACTGTTAGAAGGATTCGGAGCTAAATTAGATGAGGAGAATTGGGGGGAAGGTATCTATTTTTTGGCTCCCTCTTTACGCACAGCAATCACCGTTATCCATCAATTACCCCCAACAGAAGCAACTCTCTGGTTAAGAATTTTAGGCCGGGGAAAAGTACAAGCAAGGGCGATCGATGAGCTAGAATCGTTACCAGAGGATCATCCTTTCCGGGTAAATGCTCTAGAATTATTATTGAACTTGAGAACTTCTTTAACTAACGATCAAGAGCTTGAACAGGAGGACAGAGAGTTAATTATGAGATTATCACCTTTATACACTTCCCGTCTTCAGGAAGAACTGGATGCTGGCCGTCAACAGGGTCTTCAACAGGGTCTTCAACAGGGTCTTCAACAGGGTCTTCAACAGGGTCTTCAACAAGGAGAACGTCTGGTGGTAGAAAATTTATTGAAAGCTCGTTTTGGTAATTTAGACCCAGATTTGTCCGTAATCATCGATCGCATTTTATTATTACCAGTGGAGGAGTTTACTCCTTTGATACTCAATTCATCTCGCACAGAATTAATTGCCCACTTTTCTAATTAAAAGCATAACTCAATCCTTTGATGATACTGGATTTGAACATTGTCTGATTAACCAGAGCAGGCAATTTTCTGGGCAAATTCAGGGATATTTCGCATTAAGCAATTGCGAGATAAGTTATTAAATCACGTTAGATAAACCTATGACTAGATTTATTCATGACCAGTTTGCCAAAGATTATCTCGAAGAATTATTATCTTCTCTGGGAGAAGTAAAATCGGCACGGGTTGTACGAGGAGAAGTACGAGAAATCGATGTCTGGTTTTCACCCCAGATTCTCGATAATAATCCGAGAGAACTGCTAGGATTACTGGGAAAAATGGCGATTAATCCCTGTTTATTTGAACCCTTTCGTAATCCTGTCACTGCTACAGAAATTAGGACTTGTCTGTTAAAACTGTTGGAAGTGGAAGGAGAAATTAATCGTCGAGCAAATCGTCAGAAAACGAATGTTAACGATGGGGAAATCCCCCGTCTCTGGATTTTGACTCCCACCGCTTCCTCGCAACTGTTAGAAGGATTCGGAGCTAAATTAGATGAGGAGAATTGGGGGAAAGGTATCTATTTTTTAGCTCCCTCTTTACGCACGGCAATCACCGTTATCCATCAATTACCCCCAACAGAAGCAACTCTCTGGTTAAGAATTTTAGGCCGGGGAAAAGTACAAGCAAGGGCGATCGATGAGCTAGAATCGTTACCAGAGGATCATCCTTTTCGGGTAAATGCTCTAGAATTATTATTAAACTTGAGAACTTCTTTAACTAACGATCAAGAGCTTGAACAGGAGGATAGAGAGTTAATTATGAGATTATCACCTTTATACACTTCCCGTCTTCAGGAAGAACTGGATGCTGGCCGTCAACAGGGTCTTCAACAGGGTCTTCAACAGGGTCTTCAACAGGGTCTTCAACAGGGTCTTCAACAGGGTCTTCAACAGGGTCTTCAACAGGGTCTTCAACAGGGAGAACGTCTGGTGGTAGAAAATTTATTGAAAGCTCGTTTTGGCAGTTTAGACCCCGATTTGTCCGTAATCATCGATCGCATTTTATTATTACCGGTGGAGGAGTTTACCCCTTTAATAATTAATTTATCTCGCACAGAATTAATTGCCCACTTTTCTAATTAAAAGCATAACTCAATCCTTTGATGATACTGGATTTTGAAATTGGCCGATTAACCAGAGCAGGCAATTTTCCGGGCAAATTCGGGGAAATTGAGGATCGTTCTGGAATCAGCATCAGCTTTTTGCTAATTTGTTGCCAATTAGCGGCAATTTAACTCTGATGGCCTGAGAATAACTTTTCTAAAGCTTCCTTCAAGGTTGGTTCCATGACAATTTTATTTTGATAAGCAACTGTTACTCTAGCGATTGTCGGGACACTATTTTGGTCTGCCACTAGATACAAAGGTTCTACATAAAGCAGCGATTGTTCAATGGGAATAATTAATAGGTGTCCTTGCAAAACTTTAGAACCGTCCCGATTCCAAAGAGAAATCTGTTGAGAA
Source organism: Microcystis aeruginosa LEGE 91341 (assembly GCF_015206885.1). Lineage (GTDB taxonomy): Bacteria > Cyanobacteriota > Cyanobacteriia > Cyanobacteriales > Microcystaceae > Microcystis > Microcystis aeruginosa_H. Next base: position 9,453 of record NZ_JADEXY010000032.1, read on the forward strand.
ATATCTGGATCTTGGTTAATTAAAGCCTCAATTTGATTCGGTCCATACACTAACCTTTGTTTAGGAAATTGATAGAGTAATAACTTACCATACTCTCTATCATCTGAACGAGCTGCTAACCAAGCGATTAAATTTTGCCGACTAGAGGGAGTATAAGGATGGAGGAGAATAAATTCTTCTTTGTCGGCATCGGGCAGTTTCATGATTAAATAATAGGGTGATACAGCCTGGGGTTCCGTGCCGTAAATTTCTAGGGGAATTTCCCATTGATCCTCCCGATTATAAAATACTTGCGGATCGGTCATGTGATAGGTTAATAATCTTTCTGCTTGGGTACTAAATAAATCTTCAGGATAACGGATATGACTGCGGAGAGTTTTCGGCATTTCCGCTAAAGATTTAAAGAGATGAGGAAAGATTTTATTCCACGTCTGAATAATTGGATCATTTTCATCGGCAACATAGAAATTCACTGTTCCATGATAGGCATCCACTACCACTTTCACCGAATTGCGAATATAGTTAAATTTATCCTTACCCGGGTCAGAATAGGGATAGCGATCGCTGATAGTATAAGCATCAATAATCCAATGTAATTTACTACTACTATCGCCCACATCTGCCGCTACTAAATAGGGGTTGCGATCATAATTTAAAAAAGGTGCGATAGTTTGCACGCGATTTTGGATATCACGACGCATTAATAGGCGAGTTTCGGGAGTAAAATCTTGGCTAAATAACATTTGCCAATCCCGCAGATAAAGGGCAAATAGCCAACGTCTCCACCCCGTCCCCACTAGGATTCCTCCTTTACCATCGTAGGTATTATAGACATTTCCATCCCCGCTAGGAAAATCCAATTCTTCTACGGTGGTGGGAGTCATCACATAATTATTAGTTAATTCCCCGTAGTAAATGCGGGGTTTACCAATGGGAATACTATAATCAATTAATTCACTAGAGGTTTGTAGTGCCCCTTCGTCTTTATTTGTGCCGATATCTTTGACAAAATAGTAGGGTAAACCCCCAGCAGCGACTAAATTAACTGGGGAAAGAGTGAACCCATAACCGTGGGTATAAACGAGATGTTTATTAACCCAAGTGTTAGCAGAAGTGGGAACCGCACTATAATCTAATTCTCTAGCGGCAATAATGGTCTGTTGTTTTTCAGATATTTGACGTTCCTCGATTTTTTCAGGCAGTCCTACTCGTACCCGATAGCGATCGATATCAGCATCAGGGAATTTATAATATAAGCGAATTTGCTGTAATTGTCGGTTAGTTTCTAGCAGTGGTTTGGTGTCCCAAAGACGAATATTATCGATAGTTAGATGATTTCTCTCTAAAACTTCGGCATTTAATTCGGCCTGTGGATCGAAAACTTGGGCATCAATTCTATCTAAGGAAAAAGCCGCTCTTGTGGATTGAATACTTCTTTCGATATAGGGTCTTTCTCTCACTAATTCATTCGGTTGTACGACAGTTCTTTGTAATAGTCCACCGATAATTGTGCCACTTATCCAAACAATTAAATAGAGAAATACAGGAACTAAGTAGGGGAAAAATACCAACTTTTTCTTAGTGTTTTTGTATAACTTGCGACGGTCTTTTTTACCAAATAATGCTTTTTCTCCTAACCATATAGAGGTTATTCCTGCAATAATTGCCAGAATAATTTCAACAAATTGACCAACATGAACATCGATATAACCTGCACCATAAACTACTCCTTCGGGAGAGTAAAGTAGCAGGTAACGCTGAATAATATGGTGTAATACTAGCAGCCCCATTAACCCACTCCACAGGGCGTATAAATGACGCAGTTGCGGACGGGAAAACCCCGGAAATGTTCCCAGAGAAAGACTATCACCTGAAAAAAGATAGGTTAAACTAACAGCAAAAAGAGTATATATTCCCACACCACTGAGCCATAATTCTAGTAACTGCCACAGGGGTAATTGAAAGATATAAAAACCTAAATCATTCCCGTATTGAGGATCGTTAATATTGAAAGGAACACCATAAAAATATTTTAAAAAATTCGCCCACTGCCCAGCAATAATAAAAGATAGCATTATAGTAAATACTATAGATATTATTCGCAAAAAATACTCGGTTTTAATTAATAATCCCAAGACTAAAAGAGCGATAATTACCCCTTGCCAAAGATTACTGGAAATATCAGTTAATACTTGCCTAATCCAAACTATTTCCAGAGGAGAACTTAGGGAAGAACTAAGGTTAGGGAGATTAAAATCTGGTGTCCAGAGACTGAGGGCTAGTTTACTGTAATACAATAACATTGACCCGATCCAAGCTCCAATTCCCGTTGCGATAATCAAAAGACCGAGTAAATTAATACTAGGAGATTGAGGACTAAGAGGATAACTATCTTCTTTGGGTTTTTGCCAACGAAAACGTTGGGCTAAACGTAAATTAGTAAAAATAAAAAGTAGAGAAAGAATCGCACTTCCCCAACCTAATCCTAGTTGCCAAGATAATTGTTTCAGGAAAGTGTTTAAATAACCCATCTCGGTAAACCAGAGGCTATTAGCTACCACTAATACCCCCAACTCCCCGATCACAAGGCAGCCGAGAAACAGTAAAATAGGTTTAGCGATCGAGCTTCGGTTAGATCTGATGAGCATGGATAAAGTGATAAAAGAGAGTCTTCTTTCATTCTAGCGATTTTAGTTTCTCCCTGCTGCTTTTTCTTAATTTAAAGATAAACTTAAGAAATCATGGCCAGGTTAGGGCGATAATTTCGCTTAAAATCAGCAATTTTAGCTAGGATTAGCAGGTAATAATTCGGTAGTAGTGCCGTAGCCCTCTTACTTACCTGGTATGAATTGTGTAAAATATTTATTAATAAAAATAATTGGAACCCGCTCAGTCTTTAAACCTCTAGCTTGATCATGACTTTTCTGATAAATATCTTTTTCTGGCTCCTGTCTGGCTTACTCAAATATCAGTCTAGCACCGAACAAAATACCCCTTCCTAGTTCACTAGGGCTATTTCAAGGTGGATAGAGGGCTTGTAAAAAAGAGGTTACTGTGTATAATCACAATATTAACCTGACATAAGCCAAAATATGGCTAAAAATCTAATTTATTATCTGGAGAAAATTCCTGACTTCCAAGAGCCGAGAGTATGCCGTCACCGATTGCCAGTTGTCTTGCTTATTACCGGCCATCATGAGTGGAGAACTGGGCTATTAAGCAATGTCTCGTTTTTTAGAACGCCATCGTCGTAACTTGTCTTTTGTTACTCGGTCTGCTCATATCCCGTATCCCCTGGGAGCATCAGTGATTAGACGAGTTTTAATGGAATTATCGCTCTTGGAGGGAATCTGGCAAAAGTCTTACAGTCTCTAAACTCTAGCTCTCTTATGGGGTAAGTCTTCAAGCTATCGCTAACTAACAGAAACCCGAAATTTGAGTTTTTATTAGAAAAAAAGTTAGCGATCACTTGTCAAGCAAGAGTTTCAGAATCTGGATTCGGTCAGGGATTTCCGAAAGTCCCAGAAGAGCGATAATAGACTACATAAGCTTTATTGATCGCTTTGTCCTATGTCCGAATCAGCTGCTGGAATTTCTGTTTCCAAACCCCAAAATATCTGGAAACGACAAGTTAAAGTCAATCTGAGAAGTCTCTTTAGTACCCTGGGAAAAGCCGCTCTTAACGGGGCATTTTTGCAGTGGGATGATCTGGCCGAAAATGGAGTAGAAGTTTTAGATGCTCTTGGTTTAAGTCGGACTCCGGGGGAATTGGCGGGTTTATTAATAATTCGATCGCTAATGAAAGCGATGAAAGGATTACTTAAAAGTAATGCTGATTTACTGTCCCAAGAAGTCGAAAAGCTGTCTTTAAAAGAACTTTACCGTCAGATTACCGACTCTTTAGAAGAGCAGGAATTAAATCTCGATCGAGATTTTTTTGAGCATCCCGAAAGATTACCCATAGTCGCACCAGTCCAAGCAGCTTTTTTACAGTGGTTAACAACAAATAATTTAATCACTAATTCCCAGGAAGCGAAGAGCCTAAGTAACCGTTTACCAGCTTATTTTGTCTCAGCGTTGCAGGAACAATGGAAAGATAAACGAGATGAGTACAGTCTGCTTTTAGATGAAATCGACACTCCTTTTAACAATGCTTGGAAACGAGAAAGCGGCTGGTTACATTATCGAGCTTGGTTGCAAAAACAGATCGATGAACCTATTTTTTGGTAAGCCTTTAGTTTAAAGCAAATTTATGTACCTCTACGGGGATTTTATGAAGAAGAAGAAATCAAAGCCACCCCAGACACAGATTACCATCGAGAGCCATCATTTAAACGCATTGTTATCAAACTCCAAGAGCAGTTAGAAACATGGTTAGAAGCGGCAAAATCCGATGATGCTATCCGTTTATTGACCGGTGGGCCGGGTAGTGGAAAATCGTCCTTTTGTAAGGTATTTGCTGCCCAACAAGCTGGTTTAGAAAAACAAGTTTTATATGTTCCCTTGCATCGCTTGAGTTTCTCCACCGATTTAGTAACAGCAGTTAAAACTTTTGTTCAACATGACGGTTTTTTACCAGAAAATCCTCTAGAACCGAGCGATCAAGATTTACGATTACTAATTATCTTTGATGGCTTAGATGAGCTATCTATGCAGGGAAAAATCGCCCAAGAAGTCGCCCACAATTTTATTAATGAAGTACGAGAACAGGTCAAAAGTTTTAATCAAAATAAAACCCGTTTACAAGTGTTGATTAGCGGGCGTGATGTGGTGGTACAATCCAATAAAAATAATTTTAAAAAACCTCAGCAAATTATCACTATTTTACCCTATTGGGTTGCTAACAGCGATGATTTTAGCGATGACGATAACTTATTAAAAGTCGATCAACGTGATCAATGGTGGCAACAGTATGGGCAAGCTAAAGGGAAAAACTATGCACAATTACCGACGGAATTATCGGGGAAAAATTTACAAGAAATTACCGCTCAACCGCTATTAAATTATCTTATTGCTCTCACTTTTGAACGAGGCGAAGTTCAATTTTCCCAAGAAACTAATCTCAATAATATTTATGACAATTTGCTCAAGGCAGTCTATGAGCGAGGTTATGAAAAAAATAGTCCAGGCCACCGGGCTATAGAAGGGATTACAGAAAAAGATTTTGTGCTAATTTTAATGGAAATTGCCCTTTCCTGTTGGCATGGTAATGGTAGAACCACCACCGTTATAGAGATTGAAGAACATTGTGAAAATAATGGCTTAAAAAATCTCCTAAAAAATTTCCAAGATAGTTTTCAAAGCGATTCCCAAGGGAGTATTACCCGTCTTTTAACAGCCTTTTATTTTCGAGAAAGTGGCGATTTACGAGGCAGCGAAAAAACCTTTGAATTTACCCATAAAAGTTTTGGTGAATATTTAACTGCCCGCAGAATTGTTGACCGAGTTAAGCAAATTCATAGGAAATTACAAGACAGTGAAAAGGATTATGACAATGAATACGATCACAGACAAGCTTTAATTACCTGGGCGACTTTATGCGGACCGACGGCAATAGATGAATATCTTTTTCGTTTTGTTGTCAATCAAATACAATTACAGTCCCCTGATGAAGTGAAACAGTGGCAGAAAACTCTGGGTCATTTAATTGAATATCTTTTGGTCAAAGGAATGCCGATGGAGGGTTTAAAAAACCGCCCCAATTTTCAGGAGGAAATGCGACAGGCACGCAATGCCGAGGAAGCTTTATTAGCGGTATTCAATGCCTGTGGGCGAGTCACCAAAAAAAAATTTTCCATTCAATGGCCTTCTCCTGAAGCTCCTGAAGCTTTCGGCAATTGGTTAGCCCGTCTTCAGGGACAAAGAATAAATTATAAGCCTATGTTTGTGTTAAATTGCCTCAGTTTTCTTGATTTAAAAAACTGTCTGTTGATACATCGAGATCTTTACAGGGCTAATCTTGAAAGGGCTAATCTTGAAAGGGCTAATCTTTATGGGGCAAATCTTTACATGGCAAATCTTGCAGGGGCAAATCTTAAAGGAGCAAATCTTTACATGGCAAATCTTGAAAGGGCAAATCTTGAAAGGGCATATCTTTACATGGCATATCTTTACATGGCATATCTTGAAAGGGCAAATCTTGAAAGGGCAAATCTTTACAGCGCAAATCTTGAAAGGGCATATCTTTACATGGCAAATCTTGAAAGGGCAAATCTTGAAAGGGCAAATCTTAAACGGGCAAATCTTTACGAGGCAAATCTTTACGGGGCATATCTTGCAGGGGCATATCTTGAAGGGGCAAATCTTGAAAGGGCAAATCTTTACGGGGCAAATCTTGAAAGGGCAAATCTTGAAAGGGCAAATCTTGAAAGGGCAAATCTTAAAGGGGCAAATCTTGAAAGGGCAAATCTTGAAAGGGCAAATCTTGAAGGGGCATTTCTTCGTGGGGCTAATTTTAAAGATGCTAACGTCAAAGGGACGATTCTCGATACGGAAGTTAAAACCGAGTGACTCTTCTAGGTTCTGTGTGATAAGTTTAACTTACAATATGATCGATCAGTCTTTGTGTCCTTTGTGTCTTTGTGGTTTGTTACACCCCCTCGCTAGGAAGAATGTATCTTAGAATACATTTTACCCACCAAACCCAAGAGAGCCGCCTTAGATATTCTTCAACAGCTTATCCCTACCTAGTATGAAAATAATTATAAATTTCCTTAGCTAATTGTTCCCCAATTCCTGTCACCTGTTGCAATTGTTCTAGGGAAGCTTCGCGAATATAATCCAGAGAATGAAAATGAGCTAATAAATCTTTTTGTCGCTTAAAACCTAAACCGGGTATCTCATCCAGACGGGAACGGCGACTTTTTTGCATCCTTTGTTGTCGGTGAAAGCTAACAGCAAAGCGGTGCGCTTCATCCCTGACTCGACGCAATAATTGCACTCCGGGTTGTTCCTTATCTGTCTCTAAAGGAGAAGATTCCCCCGGTAAAAAAATCTCCTCTCTCTGTTTAGCTAAACTAACAACTTTTACCTGTTCTAATAAATTCATCTCCCCTAAAACTGCCACCACTGCCGATAATTGTCCTTTTCCCCCATCAATCATGACCAAATCGGGAAACTCATCACTTTCGGCAATATTATCGGGATTTTCGGCATAACGACGGAAACGCCGGCGAATTACTTCTGCTAAACTGGCAAAATCATCGGAATGGCCGATTTTAACCTCGGGATTTTTGATTTTATAGTGACGATAATGTTGATTAGCGGCCACCCCATCGATAAACACCACTGAGGATGCCACTGCATTGGAACCCTGAATATGAGAAATATCATAACCCTCAATGCGGTGGGGTAGTGCCGGTAAATCGAGAATTACCGCTAAATCCTGCAAAGACTGTAAATCCCGGTCGGCGCTTCTTTTCGTCTTTTCTAACTCATAAAGAGCGTTTTTCTCGACCATAGCTAATAAATCCGCTTTACTTTGCCGTTGGGGAACAGTTAACTCGACTTTGCGACCTTTTTTTTCCCGTAACCACCCCGCTAACACCTCACCTTCCGGTAATTCGCAGGGTAACAGGATTTCGCTGGGAATTTCCACCCCTTCCACCGATAAATAATGTTCTTCTAGGACTTTTTGCAGGATTTCTCCCTCGTTTGCTGACTGACTATCGGCAAAAAATCCCAAACGTCCCACCAAACGACCGGAACGCACTTGGAATAATTGTATGCAACAATGCTGCTCGTCCTTAGCTAAAGCGATCGCGTCCCGGGATACGGTATCATCAGGTAAAGAGACTTTTTGATCGGTATTAAGGGCCTGTAATCCGCGAATTTGATCCCTAATCGTGGCCGCTTGTTCAAAATCTAGGTTTTCCGAGGCTGCGAGCATCTTTGTCGCTAATTTGTCTAATAATTCCCCCGTCCTTCCCTGAAAAATCATCGCCACTTTCTGCAAGGTTTCTCGATAATCTTGGGGACTAATTAATTTTTGACAAACTCCCGGACAACGACCGATATCATAATTTAAACAGGGACGGTCTTTAAACAGAGGTTGGGGACGTTGACGCAGGGGAAAAGTGCGTTTAATTAGGTGTAAAGTGTAGCGCAGCAGCCTTGTATCGACGTAGGGACCATAATAACGGTCTTTTTGGTTATTTATGCTACGTTTGCGGGTGATGAAAATGCGCGGGTAGGTTTCCGACCAAGTAATACAAATGTATGGATGTTTTTTATCGTCCTTGAGGAGAGTATTAAAATGGGGCTGATGTTGTTTAATTAGATTAGCTTCCAGGGCCAAAGATTCTGCTTCTGTGTCGGTGACGATAAATTCAATTTCTGTCACCTGTCGCACCATCAAAGCAATGCGGGGACTGAGGGGTTGACTGGGACGAAAATAGGAACGGACTCTAGACCGGAGTTTTTTGGATTTACCGATGTAGAGAATTTCGCCATTTTGGTCGCGCAGGAAGTACACCCCCGGTTCGAGGGGAATTTCCCGAAGACGATTTTCTAGGCGATCGAGGTCTTGGATTAGGGTAGAGTTAAGATTATTCCCGAACATCTTTTTATATTAGACAAAAAAATCACGCCAGTGGGTATTAGCCGACGTTTGGCAAGATATTTAGGGCAAATCTTCACAAAAATTAATAGGCTTCCGATTCGATTTGCTTAATCGGGACAAAACACTCCCCAGGGAGTAGAATCGGTTTATTGTTAAAAATCAATTGGCCGCGATGATTGTCGCGGTTAATAGCGACACCGAAAGGACGTTTACTAACTCGGCTGTTGAGGGTACAGTAGATGCGATAAATGCGTCTGGCTGCCCGTAAGACAGTAGGATCTAACAAAATTGGGATTTCCATATCGACACGCTGTTGTTCTGTTTTCTGGGATAGGGCCACCATCTCACTCGTCTCCCCACGATTAAATCGACGTATTTATTAAATCAATGGTATATGACGATTTCTGAATTTGTCACTTTTGTTATGATTCTAAAACTTTCAGGATGGCCTGGCCCATAGCTTGGCATCCCACTAGGGTCATACCTTCTGAGAAAATATCTCCAGTACGATAACCGAACTCTAAGACTTTTTCCACGGCTTTTTCCAGTGCTGCTGCCGCTAAAGGCTGATTTAGCCCATATTTTAACATCATAGCAGCGCTGAGAATCTGGGCGATCGGATTGGCTTTATCTTGGCCGGCGATATCCGGGGCCGAACCGTGGACGGGTTCAAAAACTCCCACCCCAGCAGTCCCTAAACTAGCGGAGGGTAACATTCCGATACTACCGGTTAACATGGCCGCTTCATCGGAGAGAATATCACCGAATAAATTGCCCGTGACGATAGTATCAAATTGTTTGGGGGCCCGGACTAACTGCATGGCTGCGTTATCGACGTAGAGATGGGAAAGTTCCACATCGGGGTAATTAGCGGCGATTTTCGTCATCCGGTCGCGCCAGAGTTGGGAAACATCAAGAACATTAGCTTTATCGACGGAACAGAGTTTTTTACCGCGTTTTTGGGCAATTTCAAAGGCCACCTTAGCGATGCGGTCCACCTCCGATTCTAAGTAAACCATGGTATTTACACCGCATTTTTCTCCTGTTTCCGTCTCAAAAATCCCCTTCGGTTGACCGAAATAGACACCCCCGGTTAATTCCCGGACCACCATGATATCCACTCCCTCGATAATCTCCCGTTTGAGACTAGAAGCGTCGATTAATTGCGGAAAAATGGTGGCAGGACGTAAATTAGCAAAAAGACCTAAACCAGATCTTAAGCCTAATAATCCCGTTTCTGGTCTTTGCTGCCGAGGCAAATTATCCCATTTATAACCCCCGATAGCGGCCAGAAGAACAGCATCACTATTTTTACAGGTGCTCAGGGTTGCTTCGGGGAGAGGATTGCCAGTTTCATCAATGGCTGCCCCTCCAATTAAAGCGGTTTGGAAGTCAAACTGGAGGTCAAATTTTTTACCGATGACTTTCAGTATCTCTACGGTGACAGCGAGGATTTCCGGCCCGATGCCATCGCCGGGTAGTAGGGTAATGCGATACTGTTGCGTCATAGTTCTAGAACGGTAAAATAGGTCAGACTCTTGATTATAACATAGTTAGGTGAGCTTTTTTTTCCTGAAAATGTCAATCTTTCTCAGAAAAGCTGGGAAACCGCCGGCGAATTAGCTAGGGAAATTCTCAATCTTCCAGTATTAATTAAACAGGCAGTTAATCCCCGATAACTACACTAATTCCACATGGGAATCATCCCCAATCATAAAGCGTAAAGCTTTTGGACGTTGGGGTGCGATTTCTAATTTTGCCCGTCGTCCAATCACACTATCAACTATGCGCTGATGAATGCCAATAATCGTGGCATCTTTGAGAATAACACTGTGTTCTATGTCGGCATCAATTAATTTTGTGCCATTAGCTATACTGCTGTAGGGACCGATAAAACAATTCTCAATGTGACAATTTTCTCCAATAATGACAGGGCCGCGAATGGTACTATTAATAATTTTACTACCCTGGCCAATTTGTACCCGTCCGATCACCTGACTATTAGGATCAATTTCTCCTAGTAAAGCTATTTCTAGAGAGGTATCGAGGATAATCCGATTTGCTTCTAATAAATCATCTTTTTTACCCGTATCTAACCACCAACCCAGTAGTTTATTCGCTTCTACTGCTTTATTTTGATTGATTAATTCTTGGATAGCGTCGGTAATTTCTAACTCACCCCGGCCCGAAGGTTGAATAGATGCGATCGCTTGATGAATGGTGGGAGCAAAAAAATAAATCCCCACCAAAGCTAAATTTGAGGGGGGTTCTTTCGGTTTTTCGACTAAGTATAAAACTTTGCCAGTTTCATCTACTTTTGCCACCCCAAAAGCACTAGGATTAGACACTTTTCGCAGGAGAATTAAAGCATCAAGGGACTGTTTTTGGAAAGAGTCTAAAAAGGGCGATAAATCATCCTCAATTAGGTTATCACCCAAGTACATAATAAAGGGGGAATCTCCTAGGAAAGATTGGGCAGTTTTAACCGCGTGAGCTAATCCTGCTGGTTGATCTTGGCGAATATAAGTTATCTTAGCACCAAACTGTTCACCACTGCCCGTGGTCTGACGAATTTCTTCCCCGGTTTCGGGACTGATAATAATGCCAATATCGGTAATTCCTGCGGCCACAATTGATTCGATTCCATACCATAAAATCGGTTTATTGGCCACGGGAACTAACTGTTTTGCCCCAGTATAAGTTAGGGGACGTAACCTCGTACCTTTACCACCGGATAAAATTAGTGCTTTCATAGTTTTAAAGATTAAATAGTTGGTTGAGCATAGCTTTGAGAGAATCTCGCCAATAGGGAGGAATATAACCCAATTGTTGCGAGATTTTTTGACCAGAAAGAACCGAATAGGCTGGACGCACTGCTGGGGTAGGATATTCAGCAGTAGTAATGGGAATTACTCTCTGAATTTTTAGGGGAATACCGCTTATTTTTGCTTCCTCAAAAATCGCTTTAGTTAAATCAAACCAACTGGCGACACCGCTATTAGTAAAATTGTAGATTCCTGTGGGATTATCGACATTAATTAGAAGCTGAGTAATGGCCGTGGCGATATCTTTAGACCAAGTGGGACTTCCCACCTGATCAAAAACTACTTTTAACTCCTCTCTTTCCTTACCTAATCTCAGCATAGTTTTGACAAAATTACTTTTGCCATAACTGCCGTAAACCCAAGCAGTACGCAGGATAATTGCCTGAGAATTAACAGTTTTAATCTCCTCTTCTCCCCTTAACTTTGATTGTCCATAAACCCCTAAAGGATTAGTTAGATCGGTTTCTAGATAGGGGGTATTTTTCCGACCATCAAAGACATAATCGGTGGAAATATGGAGAAATTTAGCTTTAATTTTCTCGGCAGATTCCGCCATAATTTTTGGGGCTATAGCATTGATAGCATAGGCTAAATCTGGCTCAGTTTCGGCTTTATCCACTGCCGTATAAGCGGCGGCATTAACTAGATAATCGGGGTGAATTTCCCTAATTAACTGGCTGATTTTTTCCGAGTTAGTTAAATCTAGTTCTTCTCGACCGATACTAATAACTTCGCCCAAGGATTGTAAAGTTACCTGTAACTCTTGTCCTACTTGACCTTTAGCACCAATTAGTAAAACTTTTTTCATCGTCTTTAGGGGAAAACTTCCACGGATTTAAAGGGTTGTCCAGCTTGGTCTTTAGGAGAGAGAATCGGGGGAATCTCTAGAGGCCAATCAATCCCTAAATCGGCATCATTCCATAAAATGGTTTTTTCGTATTGGGGATAATAATAATTAGTGGTTTTGTAGAGAAATTCGGCTCGTTCAGAGAGAACTAGAAAGCCATGGGCAAAACCTTCGGGAACCCAGAAAATCCGTTTATTTTCCGCACTTAAAACACAGCTTACCCATTGCCCAAAAGTGGGGGAACTTTGACGCGCATCCACGGCCACATCAAAAACACTACCGCTCACCACTCGCACCAATTTACCCTGGGGATTGGGGATTTGATAGTGTAATCCTCGCAGGACATTTTTTAGGGACATAGAGTGATTATCCTGGACAAAAGTGGTATTGACTCCAGTTTTTTCTCGAAAATCTTTCTGATTAAAACTCTCCAAGAAAAAACCTCGATCGTCTCCGTAAACTTGCGGTTCAATGATTAAAACATCGGGAATTTCCGTCGGAATAACTTTCATAAAATCGGAGACAAGATAACTTTTGCGGGTAGTCTAGCACAAAAGGGTATTTTTTTCTAAAGTTTTTTATCAATCTTTCCCCGGTAACTGAACAATGATAAGATGAGCCTAACTTAGTCAGAGCATAAACGACGTGGTACAAGTCTCTACACACACCGCTACTCAATCTATCCCCGTGGAGGGAGAAGCCTTAAAAAACTGGTTACAGACTAGGGCTAATCAGATTATCGCCGGCGATCGACTCAGTAAGCAAGAGGCCCTAGCTTTAACTGCGATCGAAGGTCAGGAAAATATTTTCAGCTTATGTGAGGCTGCCGATCGCATTCGTCAGGCCTGTTGTGGTAATACGGTAGATTTATGTAGCATTATCAACATAAAATCGGGAAGTTGTTCGGAAAATTGCAGTTTTTGTTCCCAATCCGCCCACCATCCCGGTCAAGATTCGCCTATCTACGGTTTAAAAAGTCGCGAGGAAATCGTCACCCATGCGAAAGCGGCAGCCGACGCGGGGGCTAAACGCTTCTGTTTAGTTAGTCAAGGTCGGGGATTAAAGTACAATAGCCCTAAATCGCAGGAATTCGAGGAAATACTGGCCACAGTTCAAGAAATCATCGAAACAGCCAAGATTAAACCCTGCTGCGCCTTGGGAGAGTTAACCCTTGCCCAAGCGCAGGCCTTAAAAGAAGCTGGAGTTACCCGTTATAATCACAATCTGGAGGCTTCCGAGAATTTTTATCCTAACGTCGTCTCCACCCACAGTTGGCAGGATCGGGTAGAAACGGTAAAAAACCTGAAAGCGGCAGGAATTCAGGCTTGTACGGGGGGAATTATCGGTATGGGGGAAAGTTGGACTGATCGCATCGATTTAGCTTTTTCTCTGGCGGAATTGGCAGTGGAATCCGTGCCGATTAACCTATTAAACCCCAGAAGTGGCACCCCTTTAGGTCATTTACCCAAACTGGACCCCTTGACTGCCCTAAAAGCGATCGCTATTTTCCGGTTTATCTTACCTCAACAAATCCTCCGTTATGCCGGGGGACGAGAGGCAGTGATGGGAGAATTGCAAAATCTGGGGCTAAAATCGGGAATTAATGCTATGCTGATTGGGCATTATTTGACCACTCTAGGACAACCCCCCCAACAGGATCAGGCGATGTTGGCTGATCTTAGTTTAATAGGAGGAGAAGCCCCCATCCCCGGTGAATACCAACCCCAACAGGCAACCTAAATCACGTCGAGGACGAGAATCTCCGCCGCGGCGCACTTCCGCGTCGGTTCCCAATGAGTTAATCTGGGCCTTGATTGGTTTATTGCTGACAATTTTTAGTACATTTGTTCCAGTAAGTCTAGCTAGTTGGTCAGCTGCGGGTCTATCTTCCCAAAAACTAGGCATAACTTACCAAATTGGGGCAGTATTATTAACGGGCTGTCTGGGGGGCAAAAATGCCGGACTTCTCGCCCAGGTGGCCTATATTTTTCTCGGTTTAACTTGGTTGCCGGTGTTTGCCCAGGGTGGGGGAATGGGTTATCTGAAAGAACCCAGTTTTGGCTATATTTTAGGTTTTATGCCGGGGGCATGGCTTTGTGGTTGGTTGGCTTTTCGCTGGCGCGCCAAGATAGAAACCCTGGCGTTAAGTGCCTTTGCCGGTTTGTTAGTGATTCATCTGTGCGGTTTATTATATATGCTGGGATTGTCGATTTTTCAGCCCCAAGCCAGTCAAATCACCTTTCCCGATAGTTTGCCCACCCTATTTATGAATTATTCAGTCTGGCCATTTTTAGGGCAGTTAGTAGTAATTTGTGTGGTGGTAATTATTGCTTTTTTCTTCCGTAAATTATTATTTTATTGATGCCACAGCCAATGTTAAAAAAAAATCCCTGGTTTTGGATAGTGGCGGTGATTGGTCTAATTTTAGACCAAGTAACTAAGTATATAACTGTGCAGAGTTTTGAGCAAATCGGTGATACTTTTCCAGTTATTCCGGGGGTTTTTCATTTCACCTATGTGATTAATACCGGGGCGGCTTTTAGTGCTTTTCGGGGCGGTGTTGGTTGGCTAAAATGGCTATCCTTATTGGTTAGTTTGGGATTAATGGCTTTTGCTTACTTTGGACCGCATTTAAGCCGTTGGGAACAATTGGCCTACGGTTTTATTTTAGCAGGGGCTTTCGGCAATGGTATCGATCGCTTTTTGTTTGGTTATGTGGTGGATTTTCTCGATTTTAGATTGATTAATTTTCCTGTTTTTAATCTGGCCGATGTTTTTATTAATATCGGGATTATTTGCCTATTAATTTCGACTTTTCCCCACAAGTCGCCCCGTTCTAAGTAGTGCCTTGCGATGAGATAAAATACCCGATAATTTATCCTAATGTCTAGGTTATTTGATAATAACTCCCCACAATCCTTATCGAGGAAATTTCTAATTTTATTGTTATCTACAACACCCATTTTTACTATTCCTGCGGTTGTTCAAGCAAATAATAAACGTCCTTTCGGTTCAGGAATTTCTCGCCCTAATTCTTGTGCTGTTTCAATCCATTGTTGAATAATGATTTCAGCATTTTGCACAGCTTCTTGATAAGTTTCTCCATCAGCCATACATCCTGCAAGTTCTGGAACTTCAACGATAAATAGTTGCTCCTCATTACTCCAGTAAATAATCAGTTCATAACGAATTTTCATCTTGATATCCTAACTTATATTTTAAAATCAGACATCGAGTGGTGATACTAATCATTTAGATTCAGCAACTATTCTCGCATTTAAGAGCGTGAAAATCTCGTTTAACTCTAAAATACCAGCTAATTCTGCGGTTTCTTGAGAATTAAGTTGGGAATTTTTTTCTAGTTCCCGTAGTTCTTCCAATCGACACTGCAATTCCTCGGTGAATTTAAAGAGATAATTTTCCCTTACTGGCGATAGCTTAATTCCTTTTTCAATCCAAGAAGAGGGGTTGACCATCAGTTGAGTTAACATCACTTTCTCCCTAACTTTAATCCCTAACCTAATCCTAACACGATTATTTATACTCGATCGGGTGAGCGATGCCCACCCGAAAAACTATGCTTCTGTTTCAGAAATAGAGCGATCAAATTTACTAACTAACTGAGGATTTTCTGACCAAGCATCGATAACACTCATATTACCATTGAGAAAATTCTGTTTAATAGCGCGGCGTTGAATTTTGCCGCTGGCAGTTTTGAGAATTGTTCCCGATTTAGCCAGGACAATAGCATGGGTCATAATTTCGTGTTCTTCGGCGATTTCCTGACGGATATCGGCGATTAATTTGGCCGTATCTAACTCACCGCTGCGACGTTCTAATTCTTGGACAATAACTAACTGTTCTTCCCCGTTATCTTCAATGGAAAAAGCGGCGCCATAATCGGGACGAAAAACCTCATTAAGATGCTGTACTGACCATTCTAAATCTTGGGGATAATGATTACTACCACGGACAATAATTAAATCCTTAATCCGTCCCGTGATATACAATTCCCCATCAAGAAGAAAACCTAAATCTCCTGTGCGTAAAAACGGTCCTTCTCCCGTATCCGCAAGATAAGCTTGAAAAGTTTCTTTGGTTGCGTCTTCCCGTTGCCAATATCCAGCGGCCATACTGGGGTCACTGGCCCAAATTTCGCCCACTTCATCGGCTGCACAAAGGGTAAAAGTATCGGGATTAACGATAGCTATACGGGTATCACAGACGCGACGACCACAACTGGGGACGTATCTAACTCCAGTGGTTCGATCGGAGCCTACAGGGACAATTTTACCGCGTTCGTAGGCGGTGGCATCCAAAGCGGTGATAATTGGGGTGGTTCCCTTGGGTTTATTAGAAATCAAGAGGGTATATTCAGCCAATCCGTAGGCAGGGGCGAAAGTTTGCCAAGAAAAGCCATAATCTGCAAAAGTATCGACAAATTTAGCCATAACCTTCGGGTTAATCGGTTCGGCGGCATTTCCCGCAGCCTGCCAACTGCTCAGGTCTAATTCCGCTAAATCGGCAGCTTTAATCCTACGAGTACAAAGATCATAGGCGAAGTTGGGGGCTTGACTATGAGTAACTTTGTACTTAGCAATATTTTTTAACCACTGCATCGGACGCTTAATAAAAGCAAAGGGAGACATGAGATAGCAGGGTGTACCGTTGTAGAGGGGGACGGTGATACCTTCGACTAACCCGTAATCATGAAAATAGGGCATCCAAGTGAGGGTAACGCTATCCGGTTCGTAACCACAAGCTTTTTGCAAGTAACCGCAATGGTGCATCAGATTAAAATGACTTAGCATCACCCCTTTGGGGATATTAGTCGAACCGGAGGTATATTGCAGATAAGCAAGCGCCGATTTATCCACCTGGGGATCTTGCCATTGATCCGCCAGGGAAATATCAATACTTTCGGTGGTAATCCATTTCATTTGGTCGAATTCTGGGAATTCTTCCTTAACCCCTTCAATAAGAGTCAGAATACTTTCGGTAACTAGGGCAAAGGTGGCATTAGCATCCTTGACAATTGCGCGTAAACGGGGCATAGTGCGCTTAAGTCGTCCCGATTCCGGTGGGGGGACAGGAATGGCAATCACTCCCCCGTAGAGACAACCACAAAAAGCGGCCACTACTTCTAAACTTTGAGGATAGAGTAACAGGGCCCGTTCTCCTTGAGCTTGGTATTTTTGTAAATAGGCGGCGATTGCTCTTGCTTGGCGATCAAGTTCACTGTAGGTTAAAGGTGGGGTTTCTTTTTTACCATCAATAAGAAAAGTGTAGGCATGGCCATCTGGTTGTGTCGTGGCGCGGTAACGTAAGAGTTCTACTAGGGTTGCGGGTTGAATTAGGGTTTCAGTCATCGTTGTTATCGGGCTTATTGGGGCTATTGTATAGAAGTTTTAAGATATTTGCCCATGGCGCTAGGATAAAGTGCCGAAGGCGATCGGTCAAGGTATAGGATTAAGTTAGGTTAAAATCCCCCCCGCCTTATCTCTGCAATTGTGAGAAAAAGCTA
Source organism: Microcystis aeruginosa LEGE 91341 (assembly GCF_015206885.1). Lineage (GTDB taxonomy): Bacteria > Cyanobacteriota > Cyanobacteriia > Cyanobacteriales > Microcystaceae > Microcystis > Microcystis aeruginosa_H. Next base: position 27,209 of record NZ_JADEXY010000032.1, read on the forward strand.
CAATTAATCAATCCTAAAATACCGGGAAAAGTCATGACAGCCCTAGACATAATCCCAGAAGTTGCCTGTCCCCCCACAGATTTATGGAGTGATGAACCACCCTTGGAAAGTGATCTACACCTGCAACAGATCATCATTCTCCTTAGTTGTCTAGAATTATTATGGCGCGAGAGGAGTGATTACTACGCTTCGGGAAATCTAACCATCTACTACAACGCGGAACAATTAAAAAAACGTGATTTCTGTGGTCCTGATTTTTTTGTGGTTTTAGATACCGAAAAACGTCCCCGCAAAAGTTGGGTAGTTTGGGGAGAACAGGGTAAATATCCCGATGTAATTGTCGAGATTCTTTCCGATTCTACGGCCAATATTGACCGCAATAACAAGAAAATTCTCTATCAAAATACCTTTCGCACTCCTAATTATTTTTGGTTTGATCCTAATACTTTAGAATTACAAGGATTTAGACTAATTGAGGGACAATATCAAGCCATTGCTGCCAATGAACAGGGTTATCTCTGGAGTGAACAGTTAGGATTATATTTAGGGATATTTGACCGTAAACTGCGTTATTTTACCGTCGATGGTCAATTAGTCCCCACTCCTCAAGAAGCGGAATTACAGCAAAGACAGGCAAAAGAACAGGCTCTTTTAGAAAAAGAACAGGCTCTTTTAGAAAAAGAAAGGGAACGACAAGCTAAGGAAAAATTGGCCGAAAAATTGCGAGAATTAGGTATCGATCCCGATACAATTTAGGAGAAATCTGATCAGTAGGGTTTGAAGACAAAATAACAAACCCTGCTATAAGATTAAAAAGCAAAATTATTTTCTAGTAACTATGGTGACAGCAGCGCCCCTAGTGGGTGTAATTATGGGCAGTGATTCCGACTTACCCACCATGAAAGAAGCGATCGCAGTTTTAGAGGTTTTTCAGATTAGCCACGAAGTCGCCATCGTCTCGGCCCATCGGACCCCCGAAAAAATGTTTGAATACGGCAAAAACGCTCATTTAAGGGGAATAAAAGTGATTATCGCTGGAGCCGGCGGCGCTGCCCATTTACCCGGGATGGTGGCATCTCTAACCCCCTTACCCGTGATTGGAGTTCCCGTAGTCACGCGCACTTTACAAGGGTTAGACTCTCTCTATTCAATTGTACAGATGCCCGCAGGCATTCCCGTGGCCACGGTGGCGATCGGTAATGCCAAAAATGCCGGACTTTTAGCGGTTCAAATTCTCGCCACTGGTAATACTGATCTTTTAGAGCAAGTTATCGCCTATCGTCAATCCCTCACCGATTCCGTCCTCGAAAAACAAAGCAATCTTCAACGACTAGGCTATCAAGACTATCTAGGGCAGAGTTCACCTAAGTAGGGTAGATTGAGAAAAGATTAAGTAACAAATTATGAAGTAATTATGCGTTGGATCACCGCTTGTGTATTGAGTCTATTACTCTTTTTTTCCCTACCCATAGCGGCCTATGCCGATAGCCCGACTATTAGCGAAGAACAGATGAGAGAAGGGGAAGTTATCGCCGAAAAAGCCCTAGAAGCCACAGAAAAAGGGGATTACGTCCAGGCCGAAAGCTATTGGACCGAATTAGTCGCCAAATTCCCCACTAATCCCGCCGTCTGGAGTAATCGCGGCAATGCCAGAGTCAGCCTCAATAAATTAGAGGATGCGATCGCTGACTTCAACCAAGCGATCGCCATTACCCCCGATGCCCCCGATCCCTACCTCAACCGCGGCACCGCTTTAGAAGGAGAAGGCAAATATCAAGAAGCGATCGCCGATTATAATAAAGTTTTAGAACTGGCCCCCAATGATGCCTTTGCCTATAACAATCGCGGCAACGCTGAGGGCGGTTTAGGGGACTGGGAAGCCGCCGTCAAAGACTATCGCCAAGCTACCCAACTAGCCCCGAATTTTGCCTGGGCGCAAGCTAATCTGGCGCTTGCCCTGTACGAATTAGGCAGATATCCGGAAGCAGTCCAAAAAATGCGGAATATTGCCCGCAAATACCCCATGTTTCCCGATGTCAGGGCCGCCTTAACCGCCGTTTTATGGAGCCAAGGACAACAGGGAGAAGCGGAAAGCAATTGGGTAGCCGCTGTCGGCATGGATACCCGCTATCAAGACCTCGATTGGGTAAAAAGCGTGCGTCGTTGGCCGCCAAATATGGTTCTAGCCTTAGATAAGTTTCTTAACTTAAAGTAAAAAATTACTAAATAGTAACTTTTCTAGCAGTAGCGGGGCTAAGAGTCCAATTATCCTGAAATCAGTCATTAAGATACAATTGAGGCTTGATAGTTCCATTATCCTCGATCGAATCACCCGGCTCTGGAAAGGAAAAGAAATAGCTAGAGCCGGCCGATGGCCCAATGCTATAATCCAATCACAGGGATAGATTGGACTCTATCAGTATCCGCCGCTACTGTACACCTTAAATCTTAGCCAGAATGCCAGATTTACACTTGCTTAATTCTCATCCACAGGCCCTAGAAACCGCCTTCATTGCCACTGCCGACCGGTCTTTTTCCTCCCCTCTATCCCTCGACCTCGCCAGAATTAATCAACGTTTTGACTCCGCTAACGCCGCAGAAATCGTCGCTTGGGCCGCGGCCACCTTTGGGGAAGGTTTGGTGATGAGTACCAGTTTCGGCATTCAGGCCGCGGTGATGTTGCACCTAGTCACCGCAATTATCCCCGATATTCCCATCATTTGGATCGATACCGGCTATCTTCCCCCAGAAACCTATCAATTTGCCGAAGACTTAAGCCAACGCCTCCATTTAAACCTGAAAGTTTATCAATCTCCCCTCAGTCCCGCCCGCATGGAAGCAATCCACGGTAAACTGTGGTCAAATAACGATATCGACTCCCTCAATCTCTACGACAAAATCCGCAAGGTGGAGCCGATGCAACGGGCCCTGAAGGAATTAAAGGCCACCGCTTGGTTAGCGGGTTTACGTCGGGACCAAACCGACCACCGCAAAACTCTCCAATGGGTCAATCAACAGGGCGAACGTTACAAAATATTACCGATACTTGACTGGAATGCCAAAACCATCTACGAATATCTGACTAAATACGATCTTCCCTACCATCCCTATTTTGATCTGGGTTATGTCTCCGTCGGCGATTGGCACTCCAGTCGGCCTTTAACCGCCGATGATAGCAACGAACGAGACACCCGTTTCAAGGGTTTAAAACAAGAATGCGGTCTTCATTTGCCTTTAACCCCCGCAGAAGCACAAAGTCTCGACGCAAGCTCCCTATAACTGCCAGGGTGCAAAAATTGCCGGTGCGATCGGTTCCTAGACGTTAGACAATGGTTATTAGACCTCTTGTAAAAATCAAAAATTGTTGTTAGGGTTAGGCTTCGGCCGTGAGCTCAGCCGAACGGAGTCAGGAGCCAGTAGTCAGTAGTCAGGAGAATTAAGAAGGAGTAATAATCAGTTAAATGGTCTATTTACAGACTTTATGCCATTTAATCCTTATTTTTGCCGTTTTTAAACCCTGAAAAATTAATTATGCAAGAGGTTTATTGATTATTAATCCCCCATTAACCATGGCTATTTTAGAAAATTTTCTCGAAGTCGGCTCTCTCAAGTGGTTTTATCGACAGGTTAACCCCGCTCAACAACCGGATACAACCCCCGTGATCCTACTCCATGGTTTACCCGCCCATGGCTATATTTGGCGGGAATTATTGACCAGTTTAGAAGAATATAACATTAATGCCATTGCCCCCGATTGGATCGGTTCCGGTTTATCCGCTAAACCTGATGCCAGAGATTTCGCCTACACACCTAGCGCTTTTTGTCAAGCCTTGGCCGATTTTATTCAAGCTCTCCAATTGCCGAAAATCTCCCTCATTGTCCAGGGTTTTTTAGCCTCCGTCGGTTTACAATACGCCCTAGAAAATCCCGATAAAATTGAGCGCTTGATCGTTTTAAATACTCCCCTGTCCAGTGATGTTAAATTACCCTGGATAATGAAACAATGGGGGATACCTTTCCTCGGAGATATGGCGACTCAAGACCCCTTATTAGTTGATCGTACTTTAGAAACCGGTAGCGGTTTTGTGATTAGTGATGCAGATCTGGCTATTTTCCGTCAACCTTATCTAAAAACTTCGGCAGTGGGTCGCGCTTTAGTGGCCACGATTCGCAATTTAAACCTATCGAAAACTATGGCAGAAATTGAGACAGGTTTAGAGAACTTTGAAAAACCTATCCTTTTTGTCTGGGGAATGGGGGACCCTTGGTTATCTTCTGTCACTGTCGAAAAATTAGCCACTAAATCAGGAGTGGAATTAATCTCCCTCGCGGAAGCGAAACACTATCCCCAAGAACATTGGTCAAAAGAAATTAATCCCCAGATTATTAATTTTCTCGGACGCAAAACCTAAACCCCGATACTTTCTGGGAATTGATAGCAAAATCTCCCTAGAAAGTATTGATCAAGTTACCCTTAGCATGAGTAGAAAACGGGTTTCTCGGAGAAACCCGTTTTCTGTGCGTTACTCAACGGATTTAGTATCAGATCCCGATGCGCTCCCTTTTGATGATGATTGGGAAAATGCGGCGATCATTTCTGCTTACAATAAATTAACATCTCAATAATTGCTAAAACTGATAATTGTCTCAGGGTTACTTGTTATGAAAGTTTAATAGACTGTTGTTCAAGAAAATAGTGATAAAATTTTTTGTTAGCCCAAAGTAATAAGCAGGTAATCATTTGATAGTAATCATTCCACATTACCCTCAAGTCGAATTACTTAATATTGATTATTTGAACCATATTTTCAAGTCTATGTATATAGGCCTGATGATGTCTCCATGCTTCTAAAATACTTTGTAATAATTCATCTTTTGAAAAACAACCAGAATCAGCTACATCTTCAATTTGTCTGATTAGATCATCTTCTAACTCCAATTCTAGCATACTCACTTGTTTAGTTGTGTCTGCCATACTTTTATCTATCTAAAAGTTGATGGAACTATCATACCATAGGAACTCAGCACTGTGGTATCTATTAAGCCCCACAATATACCCAGATTACACCCATTGCTATGCCTTGCATATATGTATATGTAATACCACCTACTAAATACCCTATTATACCCCCTGTTGTACCTAATCATGAATAAAGCCTAAGATTATTTTAGTTAAATTTTGCGAAAAATAGCTTTTTAATAGCAAATAAGTCGATAAGTCGATGGTATTTGACCTATTGCACCCATTAAGTACCGTCAGGACTCGTTTATGTTGACTTAACATATCTGGTGTAATTGCTTGACATATCTGGTGTAATTGCTTGACATATCTGGTGTAATTAGGGTAAGATGGGATACTGTGACTTAGGATGCTAGGTTTCTCAAGGAAGACTATTATGTACATCTATAAGAAAGGACAATGACAACCCTTAAATCAAACTGTAGGGTCAATTCATGAATTGACCCTACTATAGCCCTCGATGGTAAAAATAGCTCTTCTCGACCTTACAGATACTTGAATATCCGTAAGAATGTTTATGTCCACGGTGCTGCTGGTAAACGCGATCAGTAGCTGGTCTGAGAGGATGAGCAGCCACAGCTGGTCTGAGAGGATGAGCAGCCACTTAAGAATGCTTATGTCCACGGTGCTGCTGGTAACGATACCCTTAATGGTAGTAAGGACGGCAATGATACATTCAATGGTAAAAATGGCTCTTCTCGACCTTACAGATAACACCATCGATACAATCCATTCACTGAATTAACAAAAAAAAATGGCTACCAGACAATTTCGAGTAAATCTTAGTCAAAAGGACTCTGAATATCTTAAAGAAATAGCTAAAGAGCTAGACTTAACAGAGTCTGAAGTAATTCGTAAAGGATTAAAACTCATGGCTTTATATGCTAAAACTGAGACGGAGGAAGATACTCAATTAATACTTCAAAAAGGTAATGAACAGAGACCACTACTAATTGTTTAGTTATGACCAGTGATTCAAAAAATGAGACAGAGGAAGTTAACAACCCAAAAGATACCAGCGCTTCTTTGGCTCTTCCAACTGAAAGGAACTCTGTGCGTCATAACCTAAAGAAGAATCAGGATGGTTATCATTTAGACAATGAAGTATCTGGATTTGGTAAACCAGCTACAGCTATATCACCCTCAGACCAAAGACATAATTTTAATACTAAAGTAGCTGGTTCCTTAGCAAGGTGGCTTTGGTTGGGATTGTTAACCACTGCTGGTTTACAAATTCTTTCTATTTGTCTCATTTCTTTTGCTTCTCTTGGAATTTTTAATTTAAATATAAATTTGAAAGCTATCGAAGAACAAGAAGTACAAAGTAGAGTGGATAAAGCGGCAACCCTAATTAATGATTCTTCTAAGACAATTTATACTTTTTTAGGGCCAATAGCTACAGCAGTCACCGCCTTTTATTTTAGTGGTTTGGGTAGTTCGTCGAAAACTAACGATGAAAACTCTGAAAATGAAAAAAATGAATAGAACTTTTAAAAAAACACGAAAAAAACTCTCTTATTGGTAATTTTAGTACAAAGGCCAGAAATCTCAACCCCAGAAACCTCTCCTCCCCACTCTCCTATACTTTTAAAGTGGAATAAAGTTTTAGTTTAATTAATTTGGCTACAGGCCTGTTTTTGTCGTTTCTAAATACCCCTGATAACTTGACCGGAACTGTTCGATCGATAGGTTCTTTGTCCAATATTCTACCAGAGCATGACCCCAGGCCCAGGCTTCCTTGTCGGCAGTGCTAGAATTTTCTAATAGTATTGGCCAAAGTGCCAATAAATCAAAACTTTTATTCTCCGTATTTAAGAGAGAAGAAAGCTCGTAGGCCATCTGTAATTTACCGATCGCTACTGGTAATTGTTCCACAGGAATTTGTTCAGCTAAAAGATAGGCTAAAGTCGGTCTTCCTGTGGCTAAAGTGGAGATAAAACCGAGAATAGGACTTTTTAATAGGGCCGTTAAACCTTGTCCCGTGGCCATCTGTAAAGTATAGCGATCGATTATTTTCGCCGCTGCCAGGGTTCGAGTTTCTAAATCTGCTAAAAAACGGGCCAAACGCAACTGTTTTGCGGGTGAAATTGCCCCCAGCAAAGCGATTGATAACTCCTCATCCCCCCAAGCTTCTCTATCCGGCTGTTGACTGACCATCGGCAAAATGCGATCGCATAGATCCTCGAATAATTCCGCCCGATACTGCAAGCATTCGCGGATATTGACTTCTTTAGGACTTTCTCCCGTCAGCCAATTATAGGGGGGTTGCCACTCTCGCAGCGGACGCAGGCGATCAACTTGAGAAACACAGACTATAACTGGTAAATTGTCAATAGTTTGTTGTAAATCTTTAAGAAAAGCCTCATCCATGGCCAGGGCGGGATCGAGGGCGG
>NZ_JADEXY010000033.1 GCF_015206885.1 Microcystis aeruginosa LEGE 91341
GAGATGGGGAGTGGGGGAGATGGGGAGCTTTGTGTCAGTGATCAGTAAACAGTGAACTGACAACTCACATCTGATAACTGCTCACTGCTCACTGATAACTGCTCACTGATAACTGCTCACTGATTACTGATTAAGGGATAATCAACACTGGACAGGGGGCAAGGTTAATAACTTTGGTGGTGACGCTTTCGGACACACCTTCGCTGGTTAATCCTAAACCGCGACAACCCATAACAATCAGGTGAGCATTAATTTCATCGGCCACATCGCAGATGACAAAAGAGGGTATTCCCTCCCTTTCAATCATTTCTGCCTTGACACCAGCTTGGGCGAAAATCGCTTGGGCCGATTGTAACAATCTATCCACCGCTTCGATCGAATTCATCTTATCGTCGGGGGCAATTTCCCCGGTGGGTGTCGTTTCCACCACCGACAACAGCACCAAACGACTGTCAAAGATTTTGACTAATTCGATCACGCTACTGGTAGCGTCACGACTTTCGCGGCTGTGGTCGATGGGAAATAAAATCGTCTCAAACATAATTAGCAAGTCTCTCCAATCAAATTTTTCTGGGCAAATCGGTCTTGGAACTGCAAAACTGATCCCCAAATCTGAAATAATCTTTGTCAAAGTAATTGCCGCAAGTAGCGATACCCTGATTTAATCTTTATTGTACGGTAAGCAATCTAGGAGGTTATGGGCTGTGCCAAAAAAAACAGTAGCGAATTTAACAGAGGCTGATTTAGCGGGCAAACGGGTCTTAGTCCGGGTCGATTTTAACGTTCCCATGGACAAAGCCACCGGGGCAATCAGCGATGATACCCGTATTCGGGCGGCACTACCAACTATTGAGGATTTAATCAAAAAAGGGGCTAAGGTTATTTTATGCAGCCACATGGGTCGTCCCGACGGTCAAGTTAAAGAAAATTTGCGTCTGACCCCTGTAGCTAAACGTCTCTCGGAATTATTGGGACAAGAAGTAATCATGTGTCCCGATTGTATTGGTGAGGGAGTGACGGCAGCGATTAGTCAAATGTCTAACGGTCAAGTGGCCCTTTTAGAAAATCTGCGTTTCCACGGTGAAGAGGAGGCAAATGACCCCGATTTTGCCAAAAAATTAGCCGCTAATGCCGATTTATACGTTAATGATGCTTTTGGTACCGCCCACCGCGCCCACGCTTCCACGGAAGGCGTTACCCACTATCTCAGCCCCTCGGTGGCGGGTTATTTGATTGAAAAAGAGTTAAACTACCTACAAGCAGCTATTGAAACTCCCCAACGTCCCCTAGCGGCGATTATCGGCGGTTCTAAGGTTTCTAGTAAAATTGGCGTGATCGAAACTTTATTGGAAAAGTGCGATAAACTGCTCATCGGCGGCGGTATGATCTTTACTTTCTACAAGGCCCGCGGTTTAAGTGTTGGTAAGTCTTTGGTGGAAGAAGACAAACTAGAGTTAGCTAAATCCCTGGAAGCAAAAGCTAAAGAAAAAGGGGTGGAATTCCTCCTTCCTACCGATGTGGTCTTAGCGGATAAATTCGATAAAGATGCCAATTCCCAAATCGTCAACGTCGAAAATATTCCCGATGGTTGGATGGGATTGGATATTGGACCTGAATCAGTTAAAGTTTTCCAAAAAGCTTTATCTAACTGTAAATCTGTCCTCTGGAATGGCCCGATGGGGGTGTTCGAGTTCGATAAATTTGCGGCGGGTACAGATGCGATCGCTCACACTTTAGCCGATTTAACCGCTACGGGTACAACTACCATTATCGGTGGTGGTGACTCGGTAGCGGCGGTGGAAAAAGTGGGAGTGGCGGAAAAAATGAGCCATATTTCCACTGGTGGTGGCGCTAGTTTGGAATTACTCGAAGGTAAAGTTTTACCCGGTATTGCCGCTCTCGATGAGGCCTAATTATCGCTAATATCTAAGGTTTAAACAAGGTGGGTGCTGGCCTGCCTTTTTTTTATGAATTAGGGAGTGGGGAGATGGGGAAGTGGGGAGATGGGGAGTGGGTTTTTCAAGTTGGATTGGAAGTTAATCATACCAGGACTTTTTCAACAAAAATAGTTGAGTCATTAGGATACTTCAATCGCGGTAAAATCCACTCGCTGATATAAATCTGTCAGGGATATTTGAAAATCTAGAGAAAACAAAGTTAAAATCGCTTCTTGATCGTGATAATCCCGAAATGCCCAATGATCGCCTCTTTTATGAAACTGTTCTATATAATAACCATATTGATCAATTAAAATATATTCTTCAAAACTATCAAGAGAACGGTAAAATTTAAACTTATCACCCCGATTATAGTCTTGAGTAGATTTTGATAAAACCTCGATAATCACCTGTGGATTGGTAATCGTATCGGTGCGTCCTCTTTCAAGAATTGGTTCCCCTTTAACGATCATAATATCGGGATAGGTGTACATATTATAGGCGGGTATTGCCAAGCGTAGATCGTTGATAAATATATCGTAGGCTTGATTCTGGATAGTCAAGGGAAATCTTCTGTAAAAATTTCCCGCAATGCGATTATGGTTAGGAGTTCCCCCAGTCATAATAATAATTTCTCCATCTCGATACTCGTGTCTGTCGGTGGCAGTTTCCTCTAGTTGAAAGTATTCTGCGACTGTGTAGCGTTTCTCAGTGGTTGCGACCATATTGCCCCCTTGAAAGCAAAGCTCTGTTTTTATGATAACCTGTTTTCTGAAAAGGTAAGTAGCTGGTTATAAGTAGTCCTGCAAAATTAATTTCCTAGTCGAGACAGGAGACAGGAGACAGGAGACAGGAGACGGGAGACGGGAGACGGGAGACGGTATACAGCTATTAGGGATCGGATTTGAGTTTTCAGTTCACTGTTTACTCACAGCAGAAGTCTGACGGAGTAGTGGCTTAGATGTGTAATTAATTGTGCTTATATACTTAATTAAATTAAAAATGGATTTTAGGTTCGATCCCCCCTGCCCTCCTTGATAAGGAGGGTGTCTGATAATTTTTAACGCCTACCTACTTACAATTATCGGTTTTAATCAGGTGCTGACTGCTGTATAAATATCGAGAGACCTGGTTAACCAAGTCTCTTCAAAGTGGGTTAGATTATTGTTGCTAATTTGCTAGTCTGGTTGGGATAATTTGAGGATAGCACCGGTGACTTTCATGCTTTCTTGATAAAGCACATCTTGGCCCCAACGCTGTAACTGTTTACCTAGTAGAGTTTCTGTTTTTTGGTCTTCCAGATGGGACACTTGTTCAATGCGGCAAGATTGGGCCCCTCCCGAAGCTTCCATCCGCATACAGCCGGTAGTTCCCGAACAAATTACCGTACAACAATCGGCGTGAAGATTAGTAGAACTGAGTTTAATACTAATCAGATCCCCTTGTATCTCACCCCAATCGGCCACGGGAACACCGGCTAATTCCGCCTCAATTAAACGCTGGTCTTGACCGAGGAAACTAATCCGATGAATAGCGTAATCTCCCGACTGGTGAGTATATCCCACCGGTCGCCATTGTAACCGGCTGGCCATCCAACCGAGGAACATAAAAGCTTGACAAGGATTGCCCTTTTCGTAATCAATAGTGATGCGATCGACTTCCAGAATAGCATCCCGGCGCTCTGGCGGATCAAAAGCCTCGGCGGTTAGTTCTTGCCAAGGAGCGAGACGACTCCAGTTCAGGTCAGCTAATGGTACATCTGTTGCTAATAAATCCCCCACCTGCAGCAGTTCCGTTTCCGGTTCCCGAAAAGTGCTGGAATCGACGATAATCGTATCACACTGACTGGCCAGACGCTTAAATAGTCCATATTCGCCATCGGGACTGGCTTTCCACCAGAGAAATTTGGGCAAACTGGGAATAGTTAACTCGGAAATAATGCCGCCAATTCGTTCCAAAGCTTCCGCTGTACCGCTTAAAGTGACGTATTCACAGCAAACTAAAGTGTTCTGACTACGTTTGTTAACGGGACAATAGGCAGAAACGGAGGCTTTCACCCCTTCATCGGCCTCGGCAGTGGGACAGAGGGTAATAATGCGACAGGGATTGGAAGCGGCGATCGCATCTGCCACCCCAATCGCATCCAAATCGGCGGCGTACTGACGATGATTAGCCCCATCCTCGGCGTTTTTTTCTGCTTCCCAAGCCGCCCTTAACTGGGCGACAAATTCATCGCTAGAAAGCCCAGTTACTTCTAGTCCTAGGTCCTTCTGGGCGACTTTGATGGCGGCGTGGGTCCGCGGACCGGCAATACCATCAATCGGGCCGGTGTAATAGCCGAGAAGGGTTAACAATTCCTGTACCGCATCGGGTTCATAGACAATAAAGCTAAAGGTGGTGGCCCGGGTGGCGGCCATACCATCCTCATTATTATTATAGGATTGCCAGATATCGCGCAGTTCCTGCTCGATCACATCGATGGAAACATCTTTCGGTGCTTGCAGGGAGACAATGGGGGGGCTTTGGGTAGTCATGTCAGTTATCAGTTATCTAGGGTTTGCGGCAAAAAGTTTGTTGGTGGGGTTAGGAGTCAGGAGTCAGGAGTCAGGAGTCAGGAGTCAGGAGACTCCGAGACTCCGAGAGGAAGTCAGAATAACAGAATGACCTAGCGTACCTGGAAGCAGAACCCTTTGCGTTCGTCTGTCTCCTGCACTTTTTGGGCTAAAAAAGTACCAAAACCGTTTTCTAGTAAGGCTTCCAGTAATTTTCAGCCAGCCCTATTTATCTATCAGCTTTGTCAGGAGACTCCGGGACTCCGAGTTAGGAGTTAGGAGTTAAGCTTCTGCTGAATGGCTTTAGTGTAGGATTCTAGAAGTTTACTTGTATCTTCTAAGTGAAGCATTAAGGTAGTGCTGTCACCATATCCTAGATCTTGAGCAAGAATTAGATAATATCGGCATTCTTCAAGAGAGCCTTGTGCTATATTCAGCAGTCTGACCTTATCGGCCAAGCCTTTGCGTTTAAAGCCTTCGGAAACATTTGCGGGAATAGAAACGGCTGCTCTCCTCAACTGGGAGGTTAAACCATATATTTCCGCAGAGGGAAAATTGCCGCTAAAACGATAGGCTAAAAGAACAAATTGATGAGCCTTTTGCCAAACCAGTAAATCGGTGAAGCTTTTCGCAGGTTCTTTGTTCATCATTTCTCCTGACTACTGACTCCTTAATTCCGAGACTCCTGAAAGATTAGAGTCGTCGCCAACGACGGCCATCGCGGTTAAGGAGAAATTCCGCTTCTGTGGGTTCCCAGGTACCCGCTTCGTATTGGGGTACGGAGGCGGGATCTGCGGGAGCGTCCCAAGCGGCGAGAGCGGGAGTAACGATGCGCCATGCTTCTTCTACCTCGTCAGAACGGGTAAATAGAGTTTGATCTCCTAGCATAGCGTCTAAAAGTAGGCGATTATAGGCATCGGCGCTGGTGACACCGAAGGAGGAACCATAGCTAAAGTCCATTTCTACCGTGCGCGTGCGTAATTCCGACCCCGGCATTTTCGCCTCAAAACGGAGGGCAATACCTTCGTTAGGCTGAATCCGCATACTGAGTACATTTGCATTAGTTTGTTGGGCTGCCGATTGGAAGATTAATAACGGCACATGGCGGAATTGAATGGCAATCTCGGAAACTTTTTTGGGCAGACGTTTACCGGTACGCAGATAGAAGGGGACACCCTGCCAACGCCAGTTATCTACCATTAATTTCATGGCCACGTAGGTGGGAGTGGTCGATTCGGGATTAACCCCCGGTTCTTGCCGATAGCCCGGAATGGGTTTTCCTTTCATCCAACCGGCTTTATACTGGCCGCGGATGGCGGATTTTTCTAGGTTATTAATATCGGCCAGGTGAGTCGCTTGTAGGACTTTGACTTTTTCGCCGCGGACACTATCAGCGTTAATAGCGTTGGGTGCTTCCATCGCCGTCAAGCAGAATAACTGCATCAGGTGATTTTGCACCATATCCCGCAAAGCCCCCGATTTTTCGTAATATCCGGCCCGCTCCTCCACTCCCACGGTTTCGGCCACGGTAATCTGGACGTGATCGATAAATTGACGATTCCAGAGGGGTTCAAAGATGGCGTTAGCAAATCGGAACACCAATAAGTTTTGGACGGTTTCCTTGCCTAAATAGTGGTCAATGCGATAAACTTGGTTCTCCTGACAAACCTCTTGTACGACTCGATTGAGAACTTGGGCAGAACTGAGGTCTTTGCCAAAGGGTTTTTCGATCACTAACCGGTGTTTAATTGGGTCTTTCAGCATTCCGGCCGCGCCGAGGTTTTTAAGACCGGGGGGAAAGAAATTAGGAGAAACCGCTAGATAAAAGACTCGATTGCCGCGGGTTCCCCGGATTCCGTCCAATTCTTCCAGAAAGACTTTCATTTTGGCGTAACTTTCCGGATCGTCCATGTTGCCGGGGAAATAGTACAACCCTTGGGCGAAGTCTTGCCAATATTCCTCACTCCCGATCCCGTCGGAAAATTCTTCGATGCCTTGGCGCATCTGTTGGCGAAAATAATCATGACTCCACTCTCGGCGCGCTGTACCGACGATGGTTAATTCGGCCGGCAGTCGTCTTTCCCGTTTCAGTTGATAGAGGGCAGGAACCAGTTTTCTTTGGGTTAAGTCTCCTGATGCCCCAAAAATGACTAAGATTAAGGGTTCTGGGGTTCTTTCTTGTCGCAATCCCACTCGGAGAGGATTTTCGAGCAGCTTTACCATAGGATTTTGTCTAGCCGAGGTGCATTATTTTCCAGTCTAGCGAGAATACTCGACGGCATACCTAAAGTAAAAATTAATAACCACAATCAGTGATCAGTAATCAGTAATCAGTAATCAGTGATCAGTGATCACTGATCATACTAAATCTGGTTATTAAAGACTGATTATTTATTCCTCCTTTTGCATGAGTGCCTAGGCCTTTTTGAAATCAAAAAGTTCCAGGCCCGGGAGTGGTCGGGGGCAAAATTCAGGGAAAAAGTCCCTGAATTTTAGGTAATTGACCACCCAAAAATGGGTGAAACCCCACACCCTACCCCTAGGAAAAACTTTTTGCCGCAAACCCTGATTGAGGAGAAGCCCTTATTTTTTGGCGGTTTTAACACAATCGAGGGTACGGACGATGGCGGCTGCCGCGTAGTTACGACGGGTGGGATCATTTGGTACAAAAGCACTACCCTGCTCGTTTAAGGGAGAGGCCACAGCGCAAAATCCCGACATCTGGGTAATTAAACCAGCGGCCCAATGACCAGAAGTATCGGAAAAATTGGCGGGGGTTTTAGTTTGGGCCAAATCGGGGGCTTGTTTTTGCTGAGTTTTCAGGTAGGTAGCGGCCTGTTTGAGAATCGCCATCAATTCGGCCCTAGTGATGGGGTCGCCCGGACGGAATTCGCCGTTAGCTTTGCCGGCAACAATACCATTAGCCCGGGCCCATTGGATTTTTTTGGCACTCCAGCGCGTCGCTTCTACGTCGTTAAAACTGCCGCTGCCAGGGGGAATCTCTTCTAGGTTAATTTTGGTGACAGTTCCCATCCCCTCAATAATCATCGAGATGAATTGTTCCCTAGTAACGGGATTTTCGGGGCGGAAGGTGTTATCTTCTTTAAAACCAGCCACTACCCCAAGGGCGATCGCTTTTTCGATCTCAGTTTTATAGATATCGCCGCTAATATCCTGAAAACTGGCCCCGGAAGTGGGGGGGAGAGTGGGGGGAGGAGTGGTTTCGCTGATAGGAGGTCTGCCAGCGATCGCGAGAACTTCCGTTTCTTTGCCGCTAAAGTAGAAGTGGCCTAAACTTTTGCCTTCAAAGGTACGACGGCTAAATCTCCAACCCGGTTCGAGGATAATTTTCATAAATCCTGTTTGCATTCCTCGGGTTCTTCCCACCACTAATTCCGGTCTGCGGGCATCCCGGGGAGTTCCCACTAAGTATAATTCGCCATTGCGTTCCACAATACGCAGGATGTAATCTAGCCCAAAATCCCGGCCATCGAGACGGATAGAATAACCATTACTATCGGTGGCGCGGCGACAAATGCCGGTAAAGTCAAAGTTGAGGAGCAACGGGTCGATCATGACGGGATTTGAGCCGCTTTCACTCCAACACTTCTGTTTTCCCTGAATTTGTTCCAATACTAGGAGGTCAAATTTATTACCTCCGTAGGGACGAGCGATCGCTACTACCTGGGTCTGCTCGATGTCCTGTTCGTCAAAGTTGGCCGCTGGTGTGGCAGTTATGCCCAAGGTCATTAGGGCGGTTAGGGCGATCGATAATCTGGCTTTCATGATCTTTATCTATAAGACGATTTTTGCAGTAAAAATAATAGACGTGCTAATCCCAATATTCTAAGACTGAATACTTCCGGTTGTTGTTCCAGACTGCGCCAGATTGTTGTCTGTCTGCACAACTTTTCTCTCAATCTTCAATTTCCGAACCTATTGATCCTAGCAATATTCTACTTGAACTGGTGGGTTGACCAATATTAGCTCGGTTGGCTGTTGAAACTGGCGAGATTTTGCCAGATAGTCGAAAATTTTAGCCAGCCATTCAAGTCTTAGGCTAAAATGGGGAGAGAGGCTTTTAATTGACCGCAGCCCTTGACTTTCTCACAGGATTTAAGCCCAATAATTGCCTAAAAAATGGCAATTAATCGATTTATCGCTATCAGTGTCGCAGTGAATTATCATAGTTCATTAGCTCTGGTGAGCCGTTGCCCTTTCTTTGGTGTGTGTGAGGTAAACAATTATGAGTAACTCCCCTGGTGATCCTTCTTCTCGTCCTAATCTTTTTCTGAGTATCGGTCGATTTTTACGCCGGCCTTCTACTTTAATTGTCGGGGGAATTACTCTCCTAGGAATTACCTCCCTTGGCTATTTTACTACTCGTTATTTAGTTTATGAACGTCTCACCCCAATTTTAGATAATATCTTCAGTGAAATGCTGCACAGACCCGTCAGGGTAGGTAAAATAGAGGGCTTTTATTTTAATCGCATTCGTATCGGTAAATCGGAAATTCCAGCTACGGCCAATTCTGCCGATAGTTTATCTATTGATGCGATCGAATTAGGATTCAATCCGCTGCCCTTACTTTTAGGTCTGCCGCTACCAGTTGATATCAAGTTAATTAATCCCAGTATTTATCTCGATCAGGATAAAAATGGTCAATGGCTCGATGATTTAGAAAAAATAGCTAGTAACTTAGATCGGGAGGCACCCATCAGGTTAGATCTGGGTTTTCAGGTGGAGAAGGGAGATATTACTATCCAACCCTATGCCCTGAAAAAACCGATAGAAATTAAGGCCGATGGTCAGGGAAGATTCATCGATAATCAAAGGCAGCCTCTCACCTACGATTTTAGCGCAGAAATCCTCAAAAGTCAAGTAAAAATTGCAGGAGAAACGGCGTTAAAAACGGGCGAAAGTCAAACTAATCTTCAGATTGATCGTTTGAACTTAAGTGAACTATTAACTTTAATTCCTCGGAGCAATTTCCAATTAAATCAAGGTCAAGTAAATGCTAATATTGCCTTCGATATTCCCAGTTGGGCAAAGCTAAATCAAACCGAAGGAAATGGCGATTTTCAGATGACAGATTTGGCGGGGAAATTCCAACCTTTCCAGTATCCAATTAAGCTAAAAACTAAGTTAAATTTACGGGGAAATAAAGTATTAGTCGAACAGGCGAGCGCAAGTATTGGCAAGATTAAAACTGAGGTGAAGGGAGAAGTAAATTGGCAAACTGGTTATCATCTCAAGGTCGCTCTAGAATCGGTGGATTTACAACAGCTTTTAAGAATTATTTATCTGCAATCACCCCTAGATTTACGGGGAGAGGCACGCTCTACTTTTCAAGTGACGGGAAAATTAGATCAACCTCTAATTAAAGGAACCGTTAGCAGCAGCAAACCAATTATTTTTGAGCAAATTCCTATTCAATCAATAACCAGTAATTTTCAAACAAACCTCAATAGTCTTAATCTAGATAAAATTCAAATTAAACCCCTCGCAGGTGGAGAAATTAAAGGGGAAGGAAAATTGCAATTAAATATTCTGCAATCCCTGCAAAAAAATCAACCTCTTGATGGGACAAAAATGCCGATTAATTTGAATTTACAAGCCAATTTTCCCACAAGAAAAATTTTATCTCAATTGGCAACAATTCCCGCTCAAATTAATATAAGCGATCTGCAAGCTAATATTAAAGCTAGAGGTAGTTTAGGACTGCCCCAATTATTAATTAATTGGCAAATACCCGCGGTTAATCAGTCAGGATTAATCAATGTTGCTGGGGAGGGTAAAGTATTTTTAGGGGGCAACAAAATCAATTTAACCGATACGGTCATTAAAACAAATAGCGGCAAACTACAGGTTAATGCCAATAGTGATTTTACTAGCAAATTAGTCCAGGCAAAAATCACGGGTAATAACTTTTTATTGACTCCTTTTGTGCCTATCGTTTGTCAATATTTGGATATTATTTGCCCCTATGTAGAAAGGTTGGAACCCTTAAATTTAGAGACAGCTAATATTCAAGTCAGTGGCAAAATTGATCAACTCAATGTTAATACTTTAAACGGAATTGCTAACTTAAGAATTAGCGGTAAACAAGGTACAATTTTAGTCAATAGTCAAGTATTGCAAGGAAATCTTCAGGCTAACGCTTTCTTAGCGGGATTGCCGATTAATTCCCTACTGCCTAACTTACCAACCCAAGTTAAGTTAACGCGATCGCAAATTAATTTACAAGGTTATTTAGGGGAATTACTGAATAATAAAAATAATATTTTCAGCAGTTGGCAAGGTCAAGGTAATATGCAGTTATTAGTGGATAATAATCCTTTAATTGCCACAGCTAAACTGAATCGAGGTTTCCTGACAGGAACAGTTAACACTGGGGGAATTAGTCTCAATCCTCTAGTGAAAAATTTAACAGTTCCCGTCAGTTTAGACAGGGCAAAAATCAGCTTTGCTGGTAGAATAAATTCTCTGATTAGCGGTACTTTAAAGGATTTAAAAACTTGGCGCGGACAAGGGGATATACAGTTATTTGTCAATAGTCAATCTCTAAGAACGACAGGCCAACTGGAACAAGGTATTTTAAGCGGTATGGTTAATACGACTGGGATTAACTTAAATCCGTTTTTACCCAAGATAAATATTCCTGTTAGTTTAGGAAAAACGCAAGTCAATTTCACTGGTGCAATCAATAATTTACTAGCGGGAAAAATCCCTAATCTGTCCACCATCAATGCCAGGGTAAATACTCGCTTATTAGTAGATAATAATCCGATTAATACTGCTATTCAATTAAATAATGGGATTTTTAATATTCTCGGTAGTTTAGAGCGTTTTCAGACTAATATTCCCATACCTTTGAATATTGACCAAACTAGGTTTCAAGCAACAGGAAATGCCCAAACTATTTTCTACTCTCTGCTAGAAAAACGACTAAACTTAAGCAGTATTAAAGCAGTTTTTAACTCTCGTATTAATGTAGCTAAAGGAGAGATTAAAGCTAAGGCACAACTGAATAATAATTTCTGGCAAAGTGATATTATTGGTGCTAATCTTGATCCCGCTGCCCTACTGGGGCAATTGCGGGGAGTAAAATCAATCTCGATTCCCAACTTAGATTTTAGAGCTAATTTAGCGGGAAACATTAAAGAAATTTGGCAGGGAGTAACACCAATTCAGGTTAATAATCTTTCGGCACAGTGGGGAGAAAATAGCTTTAATGTGCGAGGAAATATTCTTTTAGCTAATCTTACCAGTCAACCCGATATCGCTGAGGTTAACTTAAATCTACAGGCAAAAACCGACCTTGCTGCTGTACCGCTAACTCAGATTATATCGCTTTTACCGATTGATTCTAACCTAAAACCCAAAGAATCGACACTAACAGGTATCGGAGAATTTCAAGGACAAATTACAGGGAAAAATCTCTTAACTGCTTGGCAAAAAGTGGGAAATATACAAATCAAGGGAGATATAAATTTAGCTAACTTTAGCATTAATGAGCGACTCTTTGAACCTGTCTTAAAAGGAAGTATGCAAGCAGGAATCGGTCAAAATATTAGTTTAAATCTGCGGGGAAATCAGGACATTATTGACCTAACTTTTGATCCTTGTCAACAAAATAATTGTCTGCTGCCCTATCTTCCTCTAGAGATAAATATTCGCCAAGCTTTTGGAAATAAGACTCCTTTTCTAGCAACAGCTAAACGAAGCGGAGAAAATTTAAATGTTCAGATTGCCAATTTTCCCCTAGAAATCCTGAAAATATCTCCCACGGCAGCCTATAATATTCTGGGGATTATTACTGGCCAATTGAGTGCTAATCTAGACATCAATTTATTTAACTTACAGGGACAGGGACAACTAGAGATTAATCAACCTAGTCTAGGTAATTTAATTGGGGAAAAATTAACAGCAAATTTGGTTTATCGGGATTCTATAGTTCAACTGCAAGCGGGGAGTTTGCAAGCAGGTGCAAGTCAATATAATCTGCAAGGTTTATTTAATTTGCAAACCCAAGCAATAGAAGCTAAACTCAGGGTAGATCAAGGTTATATTCAAGATTTATTATCAGTTGCTAGTATCCATGATTTAACCAGTTTAATCACCCTTTTCTCCTCCGAGAATAACCCAGCTATTCAACTTAGTCCCCTAGGAGTAGGTAATCCCGAAGCTTCCCTAGCACAACAGGTAAATTTGCGGGCAAAAATTGAAGAAATAATCCAGCAATTAGCAGGGGAAAGAGGGGTAGTCGGGATACCTTCCGAACTAGATTTTCGCGGCCGTTATCAAGCAAATATAGCCTTAACCGGGACTGTAAAAAATCCCGATCTTAGCGTAAAATTTCAGGGCAATAGATGGGAATGGCGACCCCAAAGACCGACAGTAAATATTGTTAAACCTCTGGGAATTGTCACCACCGATACCCAATTAATTCCGATTGATGAAGTAACAATTAATCTTAACTTAAATCATCAGTTGCTCAGGATAGAACCGATTAGATTAAAATCACGAGATTCTTCCGTATTTTTAGCGGGTGATTTTTCCTTAAAAAAAGTAGAGGGAACTTTTGCCGTGGAAAATCTTTCTCTCGATCTCTTGAGAAATTTTGTGCAGTTTCCCTTGGATGTATCTGGTAGTCTAAAAACTCAAGGTCAAATTACAGGAACTTTATTAAATCCTCGTATTCAGGGTAACTTTGGCTTTATTGATGGTGCAATTAATGCCCAAAATATTAATCAAGATATAATTGGTTTATTTACCTATAATCAGTATCGTTTTGATCTGCGGACAACCTCCTCCGAGTCAATCCAACTCTATGCCAGCATTCCCTATCCTCCCTTACCAGGTAATGATCAATTAAAAATCCAAGCAAAATTGGGAACCGATGCACTCAAATTAATTGAAGCTATCAGTCAAAACACCATTGAATGGGTTAACGGTGAGGGAGAGGTAGTTCTTTCAGCGACGGGAAGATTAGATGTAACAGAGGGCTTAAAAATCAAAGATTTAGAAGCAAATGGTATAGTTACTCTCGATAATGCCGCTATCCGCAGTGTTGCTTTTCCAGAGATTTTAACCGTAAATGGCCGCATTGGGTTAACCCCTGAAAACTTAACAGTAGAGGAATTACAAGGCTCGATCGCTGACAGACAAATTTCTGTGGTGGGAGTTTTACCTTTCTTTCAAGCCTTCAAAAATAATCCTAATCCCTTAACAGTTAATATTCAAGAAGGAGATATAGCAATTAATGGTCTTTATCGGGGATTAATTGCTGGGAATGCCATGGTAACGGGAACAATTCAACAACCAATTATCGGGGGTAATGTGCGTCTTTCTCGGGGTAAAGTTTTTCTTCCTCGCACAGCAGAAATTAATCAAGAAACGGATAAACCAGTGAGTCGCTGGCTGCAGCCTCTCAACATTCCTCAGACGACCAATATTACTCCAGTTTTAAATAATTTCCAAGTGTCTTTAGCAGGATTATCAATTGAACAAGAACCTTTGTATCAATTTGATTTTAGTGGTGCTTTAACCTTGAACGGTTCCCTCACTCCACTAGAGAAATTACAAACCAATGGAGTGATTAATCTCGATCGAGGACGGGTTAGCTATATCGATACTCGTTTTCTTCTTAACCGACGCAATCAAAATGTTATTGTTTTCGATTCTAGTCGCGGGTTGGGACTTTTTAATCCCTTTGTTGATATTCAACTGCGAACAATTCTCAGCGAATTTTCTCAATCTCGCGATTTTGCTATCTCCCGTCCGGGGGGGGATTTTCCTAGTAATGAAATTCCCGATGATAGTCTCAATCGCATTCAAAGGATCGATGTCACCCTCAGCGTTGAAGGTGAATTAAATCGCTTGCTACCAAATTTAGGTCGTAACATCAATGAAGTGTGCCAAATTCGTCCCGATAGTCCACCTTTTCCCCTAGAGGAAAACTATACAGATGCAGAATTACAAAAAGTCGCTAATTGTTTACAAGCATTGGCTTTTGCTAGAGGTGAAGATGATGGATTGCTTAATACTCCCCTAGTTAAATTAACTAGCACTCCCCCCCGCAGCCAAGGGGAAATCGTTCGATTGTTGGGGGAACAATTGCTGTCGGTTTTTAATGGTTTACAGGGTAAAAATACAGAACAATTAATTCAGTTTGGAGTGGTTCAGTTGGCGATTCCCCTCTTAGCTCAAGGAGTCGTGTATGATGTGGAGAATGCGGTTAGTAATGCGATTGGAGCAACGGATTTTAATATTCTTCCCAATTTGGAAACCGTCTATCGAGTTAATTCCCAGTCTTTTATCCGTTTCTCCTACGATTACAATTTGAATGAGTTTACCGTCCGCTATCAAACCCAATTTTAAGGTAAGATTGAGAGATATAGGAGAGTTCACAAGTTAGGAGACAAGGCAAAATTAGGTTATACTTCATCCTGAGAATCAACCCGATAGGTAGATAGAAAATAAAAAATAGTCCTTTGTTACTTTTTACTTTTTACTTGATATTCTATGGAGTTCTTGCATAATTAATTTTTGAGAGGGCAAAAATGAGAAAAATAGAGATAAAATTGCCTAAAATCGCTCAATAGAGCATTTAATTGATTAATGCTCATTCTTAATTCTCCTGACTCCTGACTCCTGACTCCTGACTCCTCAGCTAACGGAAGATTTTTGATTTTTGCAAGAGGTCTTATGATTATTCGCGAGGCTAAAGAAACAGATTTACCAACAATTATCGAGATTTATAATGCTGCTGTTCCCACTCGCAAGGCAACCGCAGATTTAAAGCCTATTTCCCTCGAAAGTCGGCGAGAATGGTTTAAAAAGCACGATCCTGAACATTATCCCATCTGGGTAATAGCGCTCGAAGGTCGGGTGGTGGGTTGGCTGAGTTTACAGATGTTTTATGGTCGTGTCGCTTACCAGAAAACGGCAGAGATTAGTTTATATATTTCCCCCGATTATCAAGGTCGTGGAATCGGTAAATTATTAGTAGAATATGCCCTGAATTGCTGTCCGAAATTGGGTATATCTAATCTTATCTGTATTATTTTTGCCCACAATCAGGCCAGTATTCGTCTCTTTGAAAAATTCGGCTTTCAACGATGGGGTTATTTACCTCAAATTGCCGAACTAGACGATTTTCTGGCTGATGTGGTCATTTTAGGGAAAAAAGTCGCTTAAATCGGCAATTCTCCCCATAGCTAGACTAAATTCTAGACTTAATTTAATATCAGTATTTTCCAGTTCGCCTAGAGATGATTTCTGGGGGAGAGAAAAGAGATAGTCTTCATGGTTTTTCCTTAGCATAATTTTTTCCCCATCAAGAAACTACTATCAAGGCTTAAGTTTTCTTACCAGACTCAGTTAATTTATCGATTAGGTTAAGCTTTGTATCGAGAGCATCCCAAATATCCTATACTTATTTTACAGCGTTTCTGATCAAGATGAAGTGTAACCTAATTTGATATCGACCATCGACTCCCCAAAAAGGAAAACTTTGTACCTCATCATTAAGATAACTGCTATAACCATGAATAATTTTAAAATACTGCTCATCGGCTATGGTAATACTTTAAGAAATGATGACGGAGTGGGAGTGAGGATAGCCGAAATTATTGCCGAGGAGAATTGGCCTAATTTACAGGTCATCGCTACCCATCAATTGACTCCTGAGTTAGCAGCCGATATAGCTGATGCTTCCCTAGTTATTTTTGTTGATGCAGTCTTATCTAATCAAACCGATATCCAGATAGAAAAATTAGCGGCAGTTACCGAATGGAATAATTTGGGTCATGCGGAAAGTCCCGCTTCTTTATTAGCATTAACTCAAGCAATTTATCAACAAACTCCTAGGGCCTGGGGAATATTTATTCCTGCTATCAATTGCGAATTTGGTGAAGAATTATCAACAATAACTCAAAAGGGCTTGACAAATGGGATTAAAGCTATTAGGAAAATTATTACTTCTGAGGATTTGACTGAATACCAAAAGCAGGACTTTGATAATCTTCTGGCAGATAATTTTCAGGAATAGTGCTGTGATTGCCATCCCGGAGAGCCTTGTAGTGAGGAGACATAATTTCGATACCGACTTCGTTACATTTATCCTGAATATTTTGATGTAATTCAGAATAAATATACACCATTTTGTTAGGATGATCGGTGTAGGAATTTAGCTGATAGCTGACATAAAAATCATCGAGACTGGTTTGCAAGACAAAAGGAGCAGGTTCTGAGACAATAAATTGGGTTGCTAAGGCTGCTTCTTTCAGGGTTGCGTGAACCTTACGCCAAGGTAAATCATAACCGAGAGTGATTGTGGTTTGCAAAATTAAAGGCTCTTTGAATTCCCTTTGAGAGACGCTAAAGTTAATCACATTGGTGTTTAACAGCGATGAGTTAGGAATCGTGATAATTTTATTAGACGGTGTGCGAATACGGGTGACTAATAATCCTTTTTCAATCACATCCCCAATAACATCACCAATAGAAATTTTATCTCCTAGTTGAAAAGAGCGGGTATAGATGAGGATAATTCCTCCTACCACGTTAGCAATAGCAGAGGTGGAACCCAAGGAAAATAGCACCCCTAAAAATACCGACACTCCCTGAAAAGCAGGAGAATTAAATCCGGGTAGATAGGGAAAAGCGATGACTATAGCTAAGGCAATTATCAGCAGTGACAGTAAATTATAGGTCGGTTTTGCCCAATCGGGATAGAAACCATGAATTACTAAGTTTTCTCTTTCCAATGCCGTGAAAAATGGTTTAATTGCTCTCAACAGATAGTGAGTTATAAAAACAACTAGCAGTATGATAAAAATATTGGGTAAATATTTTGCTATCTCTTGAGAAAAAACTTCTAAAGCACTAAAAAAGTATTGCAGAAAACCATCACCAAATTTTCTAGTCCAAGGAAAAAGACGAAGAACAAAAGTTAAATAAAAATAGAGAATAGTTAAAATAATCAGAGTGCGAATAAATTGCAAAACTCTTAGGGAAAAAATTCCTATTGTCCTAGAACTAATAATCTCAAAATTTTGGAATCCCACCCCAGGAACTAGGGAGGTGATTAATCTCTGAATCTGGGGAAAAACCCGCGAAGATATAAAAATCATCGCCCAAAAAATTAAGACCGTGGACAAGGTGGCACTTACCGTCAAAGCTGCATCTTTTAAGAGGTTATCTGGTTGACGTTCTTGACGATAACGGACAATGGCTGCTTTAATCTTTGCTAAAGCTCGTTCGGCTAATACTTCTTGACTGACTGCGTGTAATTTGGCATCTCTAGAAGTAATAGTAGCGATAACCGTATCTCCCAAAATAATCGAAGGGTTTTTGTCTTCAGGATCAATTTTTATGGTTAAATCTTCAGGAGAAAGAGCATCGTCATCGGCAATTTTTTCAATTCTAGCTGTAATCGATTTCGCTCTTTCTTGCGCTGAAAAAGAACCTATTCCTTGCCGAATAGTAAAAAGTTCTTGATTATCAAGCATTACGGGAAAAACTTCTCCCAAAGTTTCCAGGGGTATTTCCTGTCCTTGTTTAGCAGGATTATTCTGGGCTGCTATCATGAAGACGGGAGATAAAGTCAGTAACAAAACTAAACAAAACAGTCCTAGGTAACGCCAGATTTTTTTCATCTTCTAAGCTACAATTTCACAGGAGCGATCGAGTTTAATGCCTCTTTTTTTCATCGTAGCATGGAATAGTTCTGTGGATAACACCTGTTCCACGGGATAAATCCCAGCTTTTTGGAGTTTTGCCGCTAAGATTAATTCTGCCACGCTGCCAGTTCCCCAGCCAGCCGCTTGAGCAGTGTTCTCGTGAACCATAGTTGCTTGATAAACTGCTTTTTGCTGCCCTTGCCATCCGGCGACTTTTGCTAACATTGCTACCCCAATTCCCGAAAATTTATCGGTTACTTCTGTCATGCGATAACTAACTTGGGAAAAAAACTCGATTCCCCGAGAACTTTCTACCCAAGCATCGGGAAAAATATGGGCAGTAATCCAAGTTAAATGATTATAAAAATCGGGAATAGAACCAAATTTTGTGATCACATTTTGCACTGGAAAAGATTCGGCAAAAGTATAGGTTTCTGGCATATCAAACCAATAAACACCAGTTTTACCCAAAGGAGCGGGAAAGTCAATTACTTCCCTGGCAGTATAGGGTTTAATCTCTTGCCATTTTCCCTCAATCCAAGCTAAAAAAGGCTTTTTTAAACCGAGAAAAGTTGTCCGCATCACAGTTAATCCCGCACCTCCTGAACCGGCTACGGCATAATTTAAACGGATCGTTTCTACCCTATCTAATTGTTCCACTCCCTCCCGCACTATACTATTAGAAATACCAGGAAAAATTCCCGTATTAACCACGGCAGTTATTCCCGCTTTTATTGCTAATTCTCGATAGGGAATTAACTTTTGATAAAAAGAACGATGATCACTAACATCAATATAATTGACTTTTTCTTCGATGCAAATTTTTATTACCCTACCATCGCGATAGTGAAAGGGACCGGCACAATGAATGACTAAATCACTATTTTTAATTGCCTGTCTAAGCTTGTCTATTTCTTCTAAATCCAAAGCCAAAAACTGCATTCTTGGCAGTAATTTAATCGCTTTTTCCTTGCGTCCAGTGATAATAATTTTAGCTGCAGTATGATTAATAATATCTAGGGCGACACTTTGACCAATGCGACCAGTGCCACCTAAAATTAAAACAGTTTTTTCCATGGCAACTATTAATAATGTTTGGGGTGCATCTCAATTTTGGAGAAATAGGTAGATGACATTTTGGGCGCACGCGGTGCGCCCCTACCATTGGTGCAATAATATTATCGTAGGGGCGAATTGCATTCGCCCTCTTTGAACAACTTTTGCTGCTCACCATAAGTGAGAGAAAATCACAAATATGAGATGCCCCCAATGTTTGTTGCCCTAGTATAGCATCCTCTTGGCAAGTTTGCCTATTTTCCAAGATGAAAATTTTAGAATAATCCCAACTTATTTAATGCGTCCGAGGGGCAAGAAAATGGTTAAAATCTCACCTTCTTCGGGTTTTTGACGCACAATAAATTTACCTCCCAAAGCTTGAAAAAGGTTTTTAGTCACCTTCATATTCAGACTTAAACTACCCGTTTCTGGTTGAAACATTAAGACTTTTCCTAAAGCTTTGAGGTTAAGATCAGGCGATTTTACCTGTGTTTGGAACTGCATTTTTAATTGATTTCCTGCCGTTGATATATTTACTTGCAACAGTCCACCACTAGCCATACTGCGAGTACATTTTTCCACGACTCCGTTTAACATTTGATCCAATAAACTCGGGTCGCTAATTACCGAAGGCAATTTTTTCGGTACATTAACTTCTAAATTGACATTGCGCCGTTTAGCTTGTTTCTGCCACCGAGGAATACTATCTTGAAAGACTTTTTCTAGGGCAATTGGAATTAATTGAATTGGTTTATCTCCCAGAGGATTAATACCCAATTCTGCGGCTCGGAAAATTAATTCCATACGCTGAATTTGTTCACTACATTCTAAATCGATTGTTTCTAAATATTTTTCTACATCTTCCGTTACTTTGGCCCGTTTTAACAATAATCTGGTAATGGTGCGAATGGTGGTTAAAGGGGTGCGAATTTCGTGGGTTAAAGCGCGCAATAATTCCAAATCACAACCCGATTCTAAATTAGAATTATCTTCCTTTGGGGGAGTGATTTCGCTATTGATAGACGATTTCGTTTTTTTCAGGTCTAAGTTAGACTGGTCGGGTAAATTTTGCAGTAATTGGCGGCTAAATTGGCTAACTAGACGATAATCTGGCGAGGGACTGCCATTAGCCTCGATAATTGCCTCTAAAGTCTCAATTTGCGGATAACGCAGATTAACTAATCGTTGCCGCAAGTGCTGCCAAGCTTGCTGAGTGAGGACGGGATCAAAGGAAAATTGAAAAGAGGACAAACCCCACTGATCCTCGCCTAAAACCAGCAAAAGAGCGAAACTTTCGCTAAAAACCAGACAAAACCTTTCATTAGCAATCGGATCCGTTGGCAAGAGAGGCAATTCATGAATCTCTGTCGGGGAAATATCGGCGGCGGATTTCTCCTGAGAAGGCAATTGCAAACCCAGCCATGGTAAATGTTTTAAAGCTTTAACGGTAAAAACACCGAATTTAAAACCCTTTAAAGCCTTGCTTTCTCTGACTAAAGCCGTCGGACCGGAGAGAATTAAACCCCGACTGGCGGCATTATTTGGGTTTTGTAATAAGATATTTTCTAAAGATGCGATCGCTGCGAACCATTCACTTTCCGCTTTCAGTTGCGATCGCTTGAGCCATTCTGATAAATTAGGATAAAAAGCATTGGGGGTGAAAGTTTCCCGGTCCTGATGGTCAGTTGGCGGGAAAATATCGCTTAATTTCGGCAAAGACCCCTTTAACATCGTCTTCATCACTGACTAGATACAAATTCCTTACCTAGAATATTACCCCCGTTAATGCTCATCCCATAACGGTAAAACCGAACTCTATTGGCAGTGATATCCGCGTTTTGATAATAGTTATCTTAATGGTGAGGTACAAAGTTTTGCTTTTGGGGAGTCGGTAGTCGATAGCAAATTAGATTACACTTCATTGAGAATGATCAGAAAGGCTGTATCAGTTATCAGATGTGAGTTTTCAGTTTGCTGATCATATTTTTCTCTGATCCAAAGGACTTTTGGGTTCCCAAAGGGATAAGAATAGGAAAGTGTGGAGAATCCTCCCATAATCGCTACAATTTTTCTAGAGGCTAAGTCTTGCCCTTAATTAAGTTCTTTTGTACTTGTTAAAAACCATGAAAATTCTTCACGGTACTTGGATTCCTGAATCAACGGACGAATTTATTCAGAAGGGTAGCTTTTATCTTTGGGGAGAAACTAGCACCCCGAAAAAGAGTCGCACCACTGCTAATAATTATCATCCTTTTCAGTTAAGCAAAGAAGAATTAACTAGCTTCCTTACCGGAGAGTTAGGAATAGTTCAATCGAATTATAATCCTCTTAGTCGGCAATTTGTCCCCCGCTACTTTCTTTTACCTAGCCAGGATAATCAACCTTTACCCTCCTTAGAATTACTGCGTTATCTAGAAAAAGAACCCCCAGAAAATAGCCAATGGCAATCTTGGCAAATTGATTGTTATCCCCTTAATCCTGTACTTAAACTGCTCAATGATCTGCACTTTATCTGTCTTTACAACTCCTCAGAGATTCAGTTAGGTGCAGATTTACTTTTTTGGTATCACTACAGTCAAGCTTTTAAAGAAATAATTCTCAAAGATAACTATATTCCTGCCTTTAAATATCGAGAATTAGCCACAAATAACCATAAAAACGCTAACTTTGCTATCTATCCTCTTTGGGAAATTATATCAGCAACCTACGAAACCAATCTCGATCGCTATCTCGAATATCTTCCCCGGATTTGTCTTGCTGGTGCTGAAAATCCCCATGCTTCACCACAATTATACGATCCCAAAACCCTACTCCGGCACTTCTCCGAATGTCTCCTCAATGAAATTGTCACTAACACAGCAATTCCTGCCAGTTTTGATAAAAAAATTAGCGAGACAATTATAGGTGATTGCTTCTCTGTGACTAAAACTGCCGGATTTCTGCAAACCGCTGCCGCTTTAGAAAAATATCAACAGTGGCAAACTTGGAGACAGCAGTTACTAGGAGACCAAAATATATCTAGTTTTAGCCTTGGGTTTAAACTAACCGAGGCCCCAGAAAATAATATTGAACAGTGGCAAATTACTTTTATCCTCATCTCTAAACAAGACCCCTCCCTGCGATTAGAATTAGACGAATATTGGTATGCAGTACCCGAAACTAGAACAAGCATACGAGCGCATTTTGGTCAAGATTTAGACAAAAATATTTTACTAAGTTTGGGTTATGCTGCCCGTATTTATCCCCCCATTTGGCAAGGATTAGAAACGGATAAACCGACGGGATTTTATCTCAACCTTACAGAAGCTTTTACTTTCTTAAAAGAAACTGCTTGGATTTTAGAAGATGCGGGATATAAGGTAATTATTCCTGCTTGGTGGACTCCCGAAGGTCGTCAACGCGCCAAATTTAGGCTAAAAACTACGTCTAAATCAGGCAAATCTACCCCCGTTAGTAAAGAGATTTTTAGCCTCGAAAACATCATTGAATACCAATATGAATTAGCCATCGGTGAAGAAACTATTAGTCAAGAGGAATGGCAACAATTAATTAACACCAAAACACCCTTAGTTAAATTTCGAGGTCAATGGGTAGAATTAGAACAAAATAAAATGCAGCAAATGCTGGATTTTTGGCAGAAATATCAGCAGGAAAATCCTGAGATGAATCTGATTGAATTAATGAAAAAAGCTGCCGAATACCCAGAGGATATTATTATTGAAACCGATGATTTTTTGGGTTCTATGCTAGAGAAATTACAAAATCCTAGTCAACTAGAACCGATCGAAAATCCTCCCCAATTACAAGGAACGCTGCGGGAGTACCAAAAGCGCGGAGTTGCCTGGATTCAATACCTAGAACAATTGGGGTTAAATGGTTGTCTTGCTGACGATATGGGACTGGGAAAAACCCTACAGGTAATTGCTAGATTGATTGGGGAAAGAGAGGGAGATAATAATGTTTTGCCAACTCTGCTAGTTGCACCCACTTCCGTGGTGGGAAATTGGGCAAAAGAAATTGAAAAATTTGCCCCCCATCTTCGGGTTTTAATTCACCATGGTAGTAAGCGCTATAAAGATGAGAACGAATTTCAGACAATAGCTAGTCAAAAGGATATCGTCATTACTTCTTTTACCTTAGTTCGAAAGGATTTGAAATTATTTAACTCGCAATCTTGGCAACGTTTAGTAATTGATGAAGCACAAAATATCAAAAATCCTAAAGCGGCACAAACTAAAGCAATCTTGAGTTTATCTGCACAACATCGTCTCGCATTAACGGGAACTCCAGTAGAAAATAGACTGCTTGATTTATGGTCAATTTTTAACTTCCTTAACCCTGGTTATTTAGGTAAAGAAACTCAATTTCGTAAAGCTTTTGAAGTGCCAATCCAAAAACAAAATGATCGTCTCCAGTCCACGGTTCTCAAAAAATTAGTGGAACCTTTTATTCTGCGTCGGGTAAAAACCGATAAGCAGATAATTAAAGATTTGCCTGACAAAGTGGAAAACAAACAGTATTGTAATTTAACTAAAGAACAAGCTTCTCTCTACGAAGTTGTTATCAAAGAAGTGGAAAAACAATTAGAAGAAGCGGAGGGAATAAAACGCAAAGGATTAATTTTATCTACCCTGATGCGCTTGAAACAAATTTGTAATCATCCCCGTCAATTTTTACAGGATAACAGTGCTTTTACTCCTGAGCGATCGCATAAGTTAGAGCGTTTGGGAGAAATGCTAGAAGAAGTAATTTTAGAGGGAGACAGTCTGCTAATTTTCACTCAATTTACTGAAATCGGTGACTCCTTACAAAAGTACCTCAAACAAACTTTTCGCTATAATACCTATTATCTTCACGGGGGGACTTCTCAACCAAAACGAGAACAAATGATCGAAGAATTTCAACATCCCGAAACAGAACCTTCCGTATTTATTTTATCCCTAAAAGCTGGGGGAGTGGGGATTACTTTAACCAAAGCAAATCATGTTTTTCATTTTGATCGTTGGTGGAATCCTGCGGTGGAAAATCAAGCAACCGATCGCGCTTTTAGAATTGGTCAACAAAAAAATGTTTTCGTGCATAAATTTGTCACTTTGGGAACCTTAGAGGAAAGAATTGATGAAATGATCGAGGAAAAGAAAAAGGTAGCTAATGCTATTGTTAGTAATGATGAATCCTGGTTAACGGAATTAGATAACGAAAGTTTTCGTCAGTTAATCGCATTGAATAAACAGACAATTATTTAATCGAGGTAAACCTATGAATAAATTTAGTAAAACTTGGTGGGGACAACGCTTTATAGAAGCATTAGAAGAATTTACCGACTCAGCGCGCTTGAGTCGAGGACGTTCCTACGCTAAAAATGATAAAGTCAAGAATTACGAAATTGACGGTAATTTAATTACTGCTCAGGTGCGAGGTTCCATTAATCCCTACTTTGGAGTTTACAAAGAACCTTTGTATAGCGTGAGTATCGAGATTAAACCAATTACTAAAGCAGAGTGGTCACAAGCTTTATATAATCTTGGTTCAAGAGCGAGTATGATCTCTAAACTGCTGCTCAAAGAAGTTCCCGATAATATTGATGAAGCATTTAGCGATCTGAATCTGCACTTATTACCCCACAGTCAAAAGGATTTTATCACCAATTGCTCCTGTCCCGATTGGGAAAATCCCTGTAAACATATTGCTGGAGTTTATTACCTCGTTGCTTCCCAATTAGATCAGGATCCTTTCCTCTTATTTGAATTACGCGGTATCTCTCGTCAAAAATTACTGCAAGAGTTAGCAAAAACTCCCCTCGGTAAGCTGCTTTCCTCCTCTATCCAAGAGGAAAAAATTCCTCTTAACCCCGTTACTTCCTATCACACTAAACCCGAGACTATACCAGCATCAGAAACAATTGATCTCAAAGAATTTTGGCGCTCCCATCACCGTTTACCCGAAAATCCTCAGTTAGTTAAATCCGCAACTATTCCCGCAATTGTCATTAAAAAAGCTGGTGATTATCCTGCATTTTGGGATAAGGATACCTCCTTTATCGAAGTAATGGAAGAAATGTATCAACGGGTACGCAATAAAAACGCTGGTATGTTATAATCAGGTAGGTGTTAAAAATTGTCAGACACCCTTCTTATTAAGAAGAAATTAAGGGTAGATTAAGGGGAGATCAGCACCCCCCTTATCAAGGGGAGCAGGGGGGATCAGAAGTTTGAAAAAGCATTCTATTTTTTAAGACAAGCAGAATCTATGAACCAAGAATCTCTCAGCTTTGTCCATGGGAATGTCAAGTTAGCCGATCGCTTTTTAGTCTGTGGATTGGGTAGTCTCGGACAACACTGCGTCAAGTCTTTAAAAGAGTTTGGGGTTAGCGTGGTCGGTATCGAACTAATACAGCCTCCCAGTTGGGAAATTAATGATTTTCCCGATTTATTAGAGGAAATAATTATCGGTGATTGTCGTCAAAAAAACATTTTAGCAAGAGCGGGAATTGATCGCTGTCGGGCTGCTTTAATTGTCACCAGTGATGAGCGAATTAATGCCACCACTGCCCTAATTATTCGGCAATTAAATCCTCTTACCCGCTTAGTGGTGCGTTCTTCTAAAGATAATCTCAATCAGCTACTTAAGGAACGTTTAGGCAATTTTATCGCCTATGAACCTACCCAACTACCCGCCAATGCTTTTGCTTTAGCCACATTAGGCACAGAAACCCTCGGTTTTTTGCATCTCGACGGTCAGAAATTGCGGATTATCCAGAGACAAATTAGCCCCGAAGATGGTTTACTCGATCGCTTTTTAGGTGATTTAAATACCCCCACCCGTCGTCTATTAGCACACACAGCCCCCGATGAACCTTTAAGGGCCGGATTTTATCAATGGTCTCCCTCCACCACTATCCGGGCCGGTGATACCATTACCACCATCGAAACTACCTATCAAAACATCGATGCTACCCGCCAGAAACCGTCAAATTCTCGCCAGAAGTTGCGGTATTTTTGGCAAAAATTGCTCAAAGAAATCCAACAATTCTGGCAATTGAGTTTTCAGCAGCAAATTCACCGGGTAGCTTTCATGTCAGTATTTATCATTATCCTGCTGGTAATGATCGGAACTTTTCTTTTCCATCTCTACGCACCGAGAGCTTCCTTTATTTCCTCTCTTTCAGGAACGGCGATTCTTTTATTAGGTGGTTACGGTGATGTTTTCGGTGCCTCTAACCCCGAAGATTTAAATGCAGTCCCCTGGTGGATGCAGCTATTTAGTCTCTTTTTAACCTTAGCTGGAACCGCTTTTATCGGCGTTCTCTATGCCCTTTTGACAGAAACTTTATTATCATCAAAATTTCAATTTATCCCTAACCGTCCCCCAGTTCCCCCACAGAATCATATCGTTATTGTGGGCTTAGGTCGAGTCGGCAAAGAAGTGGCTAATTTATTACTAGAAATGCAACAGGCGATCGTCGGGGTCAGCTTAAATAGGGATTTTGATGCGACTATCCTGCCAAAAATGCCCCTGATGACGGGAAATATCGAAGAATCTTTAAAAAATGTCAATTTAGATAGGGCTAAAAGTATAGCGATTGTTACCGATGACGAAATCCTCAATTTAGAAGTGGCCCTAACCACCCGCAAACTCAACCCCCAAAGCTACTTAGTCATCCGCACCACCGACGACAACCTTAGTCAACAATTAAGTCAAATTCTGCCCCGCTCTCACATTTTAGGAACCAACACCGTAGCGGCAGAAGCCTTTACGGGAGCGGCTTTCGGAGAAAATATCATCTATCTGTTCCGTTGGGCGCAAAAAACGATTCTGGTGACGGAATACGAGATCGAAGCCGGAGATACTCTCAATGGTAGCTCGATCGGAGATATTGCCTACGGTTATCGAGTCGTGCCGATCCTACACCAACGAGAACGGCAAGCCCCGAAATTAATGCCCGAAGATTATCTCAATTTACGCATCGGCGATCGCATTGTGGTGCTGGCCACCATCAACGGACTGCGACGGGTGGAGCAGGGTCGTCGCACTCCCAAAACTTGGCGTGTGCGGGTGGAAAAAGCCTTTAATCGCAATATTGCCGCAGAAGCACCCACCGTAATCAGTCGTTTTTCTAATTGTCCCCTGAAAACCGCCAGCGATCTCATGGAAAATTTGCCAGCGACCCTGGGCGCCCCCCTCTACGAACAGCAGGCGATTCGATTAGTTTCCGAGTTAAAAAAAATTCAAGTTCAAGCATTGGCTATTCCGATTACAAGTCAAAAATAACCAAGCCTGAGTCTGTTCCAGTTTCTTGATCTCCCCGGGCCGATCGCCTAGATTAGCACTCAAGCCCTAAGAGTGCTAAATTAACTATAAGGAGTCCTATCACAACAGCGATACCATGTCCAAAATCATTGCCTTTAAAGATGAATCCCGTCGCGCCCTAGAAAGAGGTGTCAACGCCTTGGCCGATGCGGTAAAAATCACCCTCGGTCCGAAAGGACGCAATGTCTTGTTAGAAAAGAAATACGGCGCCCCCCAGATCGTTAATGACGGTATCACCGTCGCCAAAGAAATCGAATTGTCCGATCCCCTCGAAAACACCGGGGCGAGATTAATTCAGGAAGTAGCGGCAAAAACCAAAGATTTAGCGGGCGATGGCACCACTACCGCCACTATCATCGCCCAGGCTTTAATTAAAGAAGGTCTGAAAAACGTTACCGCCGGGGCCAATCCCGTCGCCTTAAGACGCGGACTAGATAAAACTATCGCCTATCTGGTGGAAGAAATCGCCGCCGTCGCTAAACCGATCGCTGGAGATGCGATCGCTCAAGTGGCCACCGTTTCTTCCGGCAACGATGAAGAAGTGGGACAAATGATCGCCACTGCCATGGAAAAAGTCACCACCGATGGCGTAATCACCGTGGAAGAATCGAAATCCCTAACCACCGAATTAGAAGTAGTGGAAGGGATGCAGATCGATCGCGGTTATATCTCCCCCTATTTCATCACCGATCAAGAAAGACAGATCGTCGAGTACGACAACCCCCTGATCCTGATTACCGATAAAAAAATAAGTGCGATCGCTGAATTAGTCCCCGTCCTCGAAGCCGTTGCCCGTCAAGGTCGTCCCCTATTAATTATCGCCGAAGATGTGGACGGCGAAGCCTTAGCCACTCTAGTGGTCAACAAGGCCCGGGGAGTCTTAAATGTCGTCGCTATCAAAGCCCCCAGTTTTGGGGAACGTCGCAAGGCGGTTTTACAAGATATCGCCATCCTCACCGGCGGTCGTCTGATTTCCGAAGAAGTGGGCTTAAGTCTTGACACGGTTAGCCTTGATCTGCTAGGGCAAGCGGCAAAAATTACCCTAGAAAAAGACAATACAATTATTGTCGCCTCCGGAGACAGCCGCAATAAAGCCGATGTGCAGAAACGTCTCGCCCAACTGAAAAAACAGTTAGAAGAAACCGATTCCGAATTCGATAAGGAAAAATTACAGGAACGCATCGCTAAATTAGCCGGCGGTGTGGCCGTGATTAAAGTCGGGGCAGCCACAGAAACCGAACTCAAGGATCGTAAACTCCGCATTGAAGATGCCCTCAATGCCACCAAAGCCGCCGTGGAAGAAGGTATCGTCCCGGGCGGTGGTACAACCTTGATTCACCTGGCCTCGAAAGTCGCTGGCTATAAGGCTTCTCTCACTAACGATGAGGAAAAAGTCGCCGCCGATATCGTCGCTAAAGCCCTAGAAGCACCCCTGCGTCAGTTGGCTAATAACGCCGGTGTGGAAGGGGATGTGATCGTGGAAGGTGTGCGCGAAACCGCTTTTACCGTTGGTTACAATGTCCTCACCGGCAAGTACGAAGACTTAATCGCCGCCGGAATTATCGATCCCGCTAAAGTGGTACGGTCAGCCGTTCAAAACGCCGCTTCTATCGCCGGTATGGTCTTAACTACGGAAGCCCTCGTGGTCGAAAAACCCGTTAAAGAGGCCGCAGCCCCCGATATGGGCGGCATGGGCGGCATGGGCGGCATGGGCGGCATGGGTGGCATGGGCGGCATGGGTATGATGTAATCCCCGATGCCCTCTGGCCCTTGAAAATAATCTCATGCAATTGAGCCAATCTGTCCCTTTTCTGGTTAACATCGGCATTAGGGACAGGTTTTTTTTCCTCGGGAAAAACTTTTTCGGCAGAACCTGCTTAATCTATCCTTTGCATTAGTCCAGACATTACACTAGAAAAGAAGGATTATTCCCAGAAATCATGACACTGCTGACGGTTCGATCGCTCAAAAAAGACTTCGGTATCAAGGAAATTCTCAAAGATGCCAGTTTTAGCCTCGATGATCGCGATAAAGTCGGCCTGATCGGTACGAATGGATCGGGAAAATCGACCCTATTAAAAATGATCGCCGGTTTAGAATCGATCGATGGTGGCGAAATTCAAATCAATTCGGGGATGAAAATCGTCTATTTACCCCAGCAACCAGAGCTAGACGACGATAAAACGGTTTTAGAGCAGGTTTTCGCCGATAGTGGCGAAAGTATGACTTTAATTAAGGAATACGAGGAATTGTCCGATCGCCTTGTCCATGAGCCAGAAAATCTGGATACTATTATGGAACGTTTGTCAAGGGTTTCGCAACAAATTGATAAACTTGCCGCCTGGGATTTAGAAACTAATGCTAAAGTTATTTTAAGTAAACTGGGCATCGATAATTTTAATGCTCGCGTGGGAGATTTATCGGGGGGATATCGCAAAAGAATCGCCATCGCTACCGCACTTTTAGCCGATCCTGACTGTTTATTGATGGATGAACCCACCAACCATTTAGACGCACTTTCCGTGGAGTGGTTACAGAGTTATTTGTCCCGTTTTCGGGGAGGATTATTATTAATTACTCATGATCGCTATTTTCTCGATCGAGTGACTAATCGCATCATTGAAATCGATCGGGGAGATTTATCTAGTTATGGGGGAAATTACGCTTATTATCTAGAAAAAAAAGCTTTAGCGGAAGAATCGATCGCCAGTAGTCAACGCAAACACGCGGGAGTTTTACGACGGGAATTAGAATGGTTATCCCGGGGACCAAAAGCGCGCAGTACCAAACAAAAAGCGCGGATCGATCGCATTCAGTCTATGGGTAATAAGGAATTTAAACAGGTGGAAGGAAAAGTCGATATTGCCACCGCAGGAAGACGCATCGGCAAAAAAGTTATTGAACTAGAAAATATCTCGAAAGCTTACGGAGATCGCACTTTAATTAAAGATTTTACCTATATTTTTACCCCTGAAGATCGCATCGGTATTATTGGCAGTAACGGGGTAGGAAAATCTACTCTCATGGATATTATTACCGGGAAAACTCTCCCCGATTCAGGCACGGTTGACATCGGTTCCACTATTCATATTGGTTACTTCGATCAACAATCCGATGATCTCAATATCAACGAAAATCAAAGAGTGATCGAATATCTAAAAAGTGTGGCCGAATTAGTCAAAACCCTAGACGGCAGCGTGATTACCGCTTCCCAGATGTTAGAAAAATTTCTCTTTCCTCCCGATCAACAGTATGCACCAATTTATAAACTTTCTGGAGGAGAAAGACGACGCTTATTTTTACTACGAGTTTTGATGAGTGCGCCTAATGTTTTAATCTTAGATGAACCCACCAATGATCTCGATGTGCAGACTTTAGCAATTTTAGAAGAATATTTAGAGGACTTTAACGGTTGTGTGATTGTTGTTTCCCATGATCGCTATTTTCTCGATCGAGTAGTTGATACTATTTTTGCCTTTGAAACCGGGGGTAATATCCGTCAATATCCAGGTAATTATTCCCTTTATCTCGATCAGAAAAAAGAGGAGGAGGAACCAAAAGAAAAAAAAGTCACCCCAAAAACTGTTAAAGCTTCCCCGTCACCCGTCAATAAAAAAATCTCTTTTAAAGAGAAAAAAGAATACGAAGATATCGAGAAACAAATACCAATTTTAGAAGCAAAAAAAGCTGAAATTGAACAGGTACTTTATGGAAAACCCCTAGAAGATTTTACCAAAATAACCGCTCTGACCGAAGAATTAGCTCAATTAAGTCAAAAAATTGATAATTTAACCGATCGCTGGTTAGAATTAGCGGAAAAATTAGGCTAGGATGATCCCTATTTTCCCGATCGATTTAGTTAAAACTGAGTGATAATTTCCGGTGAATCATCCTCATCCATGACCAGATCTGCCGACTCCACCCGCAAGAGTGCCAAATTATCGTTAACCACCCCTTGAAGATAGATTTCCCCCATCCCTTCACCCCCTAGATCGATCGAGCCGAAAACTTGACCAGTTTTGGTATTAAAATTAAACTGAAAATAATTAGCCGAGGAAATTCCCTCGCTGACATTATCGTATTTAGCGATCTCTTGACCACTGTTATCATAAAAAGATACCTGAAAATTGTCTAAAACTTGCATTTTTCCCGAACCTTTTTCTGAAAAAATAGTCGGGGCCGTTTTTTCATCATAACTAAAAGAACCTTTAGCTGTATAACCCTGATTTCCCGACCATTGAAAATCGATCGTCACTGCTAAAACCCCTTGGCTATTCATGTTAGCAACTAAAAGCAAAGCTAGTAAAGTCAATATCATCTTTTTCATTAGTCGGTTATTTCAGTTATCATACTAAATCCGTTGAGTATAGGATACATATTAGGACAGGCAAAAGGCAAGAGGCAAAAGGCAAAAGAGGGAATAGATAATCAGTTTTTAATAACTGGATTTAGTATCAGTGATCAATGACTACAACCAGTCTTCGGGGTAATTTCTATGAGGTACTCTGTCTATCCCTATAAACCTTAAGAAAACTTCAATTACATGGGTACAAGAAAAGGAAAACCGAATGATCTTTTGTGGGGGGGGGTAACTTCAGTTTGCTGATATTACCCTATTTTAAGACAAAACTCGTCAAAAACCGCCATAACGTTCCTCCAACCAGGGATCACCTCGTCGATGGTAGCCATTAAGTTCCCAGAAACCCAATTGCTCTCGATCGAGAAATTCTAGGCCATTAATCCATTTAGAACTTTTCCAAGCGTAGAGATGGGGGACAACTAAACGCAGCGGACCACCGTGGTCGGGGGTTAAAGGTTGACCAAACAGTTGAAAAGCGAAAAAATTATCCTCGTGCAGGAATTCCTCTAGGGTGAGGTTAGTCGTATAACCCCCATAACAGTGTTGCATGACGTGGGTAGCTTCCGGCAACAGGTCAATTAAGGTCATAAAATCCGATACCTTAATTCCTGTCCAAGTTACATCTAATTTTGACCAACGGGTGACACAGTGAAAATCCTTGGTAAATTCCGACTGCGGTAGGGTCATAAAATCCGACCAGTTAAAAGTTTTAGTCGTGGCCACCTTTCCCCAAACCTTGAATAACCATTCCTCGGTCTTGATTTGGGGAGTATCTCCGTAGGTAAGCACAGGAAAACCACTAGCGAGATATTGGCCCGGAGGAACTCGGTCTTGATCGGGAGATGCTGGTTTTTTAAAGAATTTGCCTAACATTATTTGAGACTCGCAACGAAAATTCTCAACAAATCTTAAAATATGAGGGAGCGAAAAGGTTTTCTCTACCTCACTCCCCACCATCAAGTTATTCCTCGTCTTCCCCTTCTTCTTCCTCTTTAGTGGGATAGACAAAGCTGTTAGAACGACCAGAAAGGACAGATTTACCCAAAGATAAGGCTTTTTGCGCTTCCCGCTCCGCTTGCTTTCTCCAGTGCGCTCTCCGTTGGTCGCGCTTGGCATTTGAGGTTTTCTTCTTGGGACAAGCCATAGTATTTTAACGATAGTTATAGACTCACAACCTTTCTATTCTACTCCCTATTTTCCTAATCGGCTCGCTAACTTGTCTGATTCCCTTGCTCACTACTGCCCAAAATATTGATAAAACTTAATAATTATCATTGGCTTACCTATTTATGTTTAAAATCCTATATAGCTATGTAGTCAAGTAATTTCCATCATGGTCACTACCGTCGAACCTCCCTCCCAGAAAAAAGCTGCTCTGCGCGAAACTATCCTCACTCCTCGTTTCTATACCACCGATTTTGAGGCTGCCGCTAATTTTGACCTTTCTCTGCAAGAAACCGAAATCAAAGCGATGTTAGAGGAGATGCGGACAGATTACAACCGGCATCACTTTGAACGTCAGCAAGAATTTGAGAACTATCAAGATAATCTCGATGAAAAAACGAGAAATGCTTTTATAGATTACCTAGAACGCTCCTGTATCTCCGAATTTTCTGGCTTTTTGTTATTTAAGGAACTGTCACGACAACTAAAAAGCCGTAATCCCTTGTTAGGGGAGATATTTCATCTTATGGCTAGAGATGAGGCCCGCCATGCAGGATTTCTCAATAAAGCCATGGCTGACTTTAATATTTCCCTCGATTTAGCCAAAATTACCAAAACCCGTAGCTACACCTTTTTTCCCCTTGAATGGGTGTTATATACGGTCTATCTCTCCGAAAAAATCGGTTATTGGCGGTATATCCTCATTTATCGTCATTTAGAAGAACATCCAGAGTATAAATTTAATCCTCTCTTTAATTACTTCGAGAGTTGGTGTCAGGACGAAAATCGCCACGGAGATATCTTTAAAACCTTGCTGCGAGCTAAACCGCAATTGTGGAATAATTGGCGATCGAGATTATGGAGTCGTTTTTTCCTGCTTTCCGTCTTTGCTACCCATAGTTTAACTGTACGCGAACGCTCAGACTTTTATGATGCTTTGGGAATGGATGCGATCGCTTTTGATCAAGAAGTAATTCGTCAGACTAATAATACCTCCGCTCGCGCTTTTCCCACCATTTTAAATGTGGATCATCCCCAATTTTTCCCCCGTTTAAACCGTTGTGCCGAACGTAATTTACAATTAAAAGCGATCGATGAAAGTAGCGCCCCTCAATGGCTAAAAACAGTCCGTAAGTTACCCTTACAGCTAGGTATCGTCGGGGATCTGTTGCGATTGTATCTGATTAAACCCATAGATGCAGAGGCCACCAGAGAAATGGTACTTTAATCAGTTATCAGTTATCAGTTATCAGTTATAGCAAAGAGCGGGGTGGTTAGGACAATCAATCGCTGAAACCCTTGACCGATAAGAGTTTGAAAATTGAAAGCGTCCTAACTAACTCGTTCTATGCCATAGAAGGGGATAGGTAAATGGGGGAATAGGGTAATGGGGAGATAAAGTATTTTCCACTAAAACCCTAAAACCCTAAAACCCCACTCCCCCAACACCCCACTTCATAATTCATAATTTCCACACCCCACACCCTACACC